>DAOWAM010000035.1 GCA_030634585.1 bacterium | reverse complement strand
CCATTGTTTAAAATGAAAAATGATCCAAGGATAACTAAAATAGGAAAATGGTTAAGACGGAGTAGCACTGACGAATTAGCTCAATTAATTAATGTATTCAAAGGAGAAATGTCCTTGGTTGGTCCACGACCACACGAAGCCAAAGAAGTAGCTCAATATCAAGAAAAAGAGAAACGTTTATTAAATATCAAACCGGGGATTACTGGTTTGAGCCAAGTTTCTGGTAGGAGTAATCTTTCTTTTGTCGAAGAAGTAAAATTAGATACTTATTATATTGAAAATTGGTCTTTGCTATTAGATCTACAGATTTTATTACAGACAATTCGGGTTGTTTTATTTACTAAAGAAGCTTGTTAATTTTTATTATATGCGCGTTGCTTTAGTTCACGAATTTTTAAATCAAATGGGGGGTGGAGAAAAGGTTTTAGAAGCGTTCCATGAAATTTGGCCACAAGCGCCCGTTTTTACTATTGTGGCTGATCCGAAAATAGTGAAAAAATATTTTACTAATTATCGGATTATTCCTTCTTTTATTCAACGTTTGCCTTTTGCGGTAAAGAAATATCGTTGGTATTTACCATTAATGCCAACAGCGATTGAACGATTTGATTTTTCTGATTTTGATGTGGTACTTTCAGATAGCTCAGCTTATGGAAAAGGAGTGGTCACTTTACCTAAAACGTTAGCGATTACTTATTGCTATACACCAACTCGTTATTTATGGCAGGATACACAAATTTATACACGGCATTTAAAAGAAGGTAAACTAATTGGAAAAATATTACCGCCATTTCTAACTTATTTACGAATGTGGGATCGCTTAGCAATTGAACGAGCTGATCAAATAGTGGCTATTTCTCGTTGTGTTCAGAGAAGAATAATTAAATATTATCAACAAAAGAGCGAATTAATTTATCCACCTGTAGAAACTGATCAGTTTTATATCTCACCGCAAATAGGGGATTATTATTTAGTTGTTTCACGTTTTCGTCCTTATAAACGAATTGATTTGGCCATACAAGCGTTTAACAAAATGAAAATCCCATTAAAAATTATTGGTAGTGGTGAAGATAAAAATTTAAAAAAAATGGCTGGACCAAATATTGAATTTTTAGGGTTTGTTAATGATCAAGAAAAAGCAAAATATTTATCGCATTGCCGAGCGGTTATTTTTCCTCAAGAGGAGGATTTCGGTTTAGTACCATTAGAAGCAATGGCCTCTGGACGGCCAGTAATCGCTTATCGGTCTGGTGGAGCATTAGAAACGGTAATCGAAGGCAAAACAGGAACTTTTTTTGATGAACAAACTTGGGAAGCGTTAGCAGATAAAGTAATTCGTTTTAAACCAGAAAAATTTGATCCATTAGAAATCCGTCAATTTGCCTTGGGATTTAGTAAGGAAAGATTTAAACAAGAAATGAAAGATTTTGTGGAAAAATCATGGGAAAAACATCAACGGATAAACCCAACTAAATAAATAATATACGATTGATATAGCTATTATTTAACGGGGTAAATATCGGTTACTAAGTTACTTTTGGCAATCGACCTCTGTTACCTTTGGTAACTGGAGCCCCAGATGCAATCCTAGGGAGACACCAGTTAATCTAAAAACAGCTCAACTAGTTAATGAAAATGAATAATCAAATTAATAATAATAAAATATGCGTATTGGAATAGATGCTCGCTTTTATGGGAGGGTAGGGAAAGGGTTGGGTAGATATTTAGAACAATTAATTACTCACTTAGAAAAAATTGACCAACATAATCAATATTTTATTTTTCTTCGTCGAAAAAACTACCAAGAGTATCATCCCCAACAAGATAATTTTCATAAAGTTTTAGCTGATTATCATTGGTATGGTTTTGCTGAACAATTTTGTTTGCCAATTAAAATTGCTAAAACTAAAATTGATTTAATGCACTTCCCCCATTTTAATGTGCCGATTTTTTATTTTGGTAAATTTGTTGTTACGATCCATGATTTAATTACTTCGCATTTTTCTACTTGTCGCGCTTCTACTAAATCAAAGATTCTGTATCGATTAAAACATTTAGTCTATCAATTTGTTATTTATTTGGCCATTCATCGAGCACAACAAATTATTTCCGTGTCTAATTTTACCAAACAAGAAGTTAAACAAGAATTTAAAATTAAATCTAAAAAAATTACAGTTATTTATGAAGGGGTAAGTAAATTAATTAATCGAGATAAACAAGTCTTATTAAATAAACAGATTATTTTTAAAAAGTATTTTATAAATAAACCCTATTTTTTGTATGTTGGCAACGCTTATCCGCATAAAAACTTAACAAAATTATTAACTGCTTTTAAGTTATTTAGTCAGCGACAAAAATATCAATTAGTATTGGTTGGTAAAAATGATTTTTTTTATCAACGTTTAAAAACATTAGCTAAACAAAGAAACTTATTATCACAACGGTCAATTATTTTTACTGGTTTTGTACCCGATGATGAATTAGCAATTTTATATCAACAGTGCCAAGCTTATATTTTCCCTTCTCTTTATGAAGGTTTTGGTTTACCGCCATTAGAAGCAATGGCACAACAAGCGCCAGTAATTGCTGCTCGTGCAGGATCATTACCGGAAATCTTAGGACCAGCTGCTTTATATTTCGACCCACAACAAGAATCAAACATCGTTCAGGTAATGGAACAATTAGTTGACGATGATTCATTAAAACAGCAATTGATCATTAATGGCAATCAACAAATTAAAAAATATTCTTGGACATGTTGTGCTCAGCAAACATTGTCTATTTACCAACAAACAATAAAAAATAAATAATGCGAAAGGTTAAAAATATTAAAATAACCGATAAAAAGCCAAATAAACCAGTATCTCAGCATTTAATTGATTTAAGTTTGCCGATCGAAAAACAGAAGAGAAAGAGAATCAAATTACCGAAAATAAGGTTGAAACATTTTATTAAACAATTAAGTGTTATTTGGCAAATAGTTAATTGGAAAAGAATAAAAAAGATTGTCTTATTAGTGATATTTTTTTTGGTTTTAGTGATTTTAATTGCGTGTCCTTTTTATAATCAGACTAAAAAAGTAAACCAACAAATAACGACTTCATCGCAACAAATAATTCAATACGGTAAAGAAATGATGGTTAATATATCGCAGTTTAATTTTGAACAATTAAATGACAATTTAGAGCAAACAAAGAAATCTTTAGCTCAGATGCAACAACAATTAGCTACTTCTAAAGAGTATCGAATAGTGAAATACCTGCCTTATGGCTGGGGAATAAAACATTTTTTAATTGGTAGTCAAAGTTTAATTCAAGCAGGTCAAAGCGCTGAACAATTAGTAAATGTGCTATTAGTCCCCGTAGAGTTTCCACAATTAAATGGTTTTTTATCTAATCAACAACCAATTGATAAAGATGAAGATGAGATAGATTTGCCGAACAAATTAGAACAAATAAACTTTTTAGCAACAAGCCATCGTTTTAATCAACGATTACAAGAATTGATATTAAATGTTAAACAAGCTAAACAAGAGTTTAATAAAATTAATATTTTACTTTTCTTTACTAAATATTATCAATCTTGGCATCAATGGCAAAACGTCCTAGATGATTTTCAGGTTAGTATACAACGTTGGTTCAAACTTTCCGAACATTTAGAATCAATTTTTGGTGCACAAGGATTGCAACGCTACTTAATTGTTTTTCAAAATAATCATGAAATAAGGGCCACAGGTGGTTTTATTGGTAGTTTTGCGCGCATAGATTGGCAACAGGGTAAAATAAGACATTTTGTGATGCCAAATGATGGTTCTTATAATTTACAACGTAATTTAGCACTTAATATAGATCCACTACAAACAGATAATATTCTGAATCTACAAAGTAATTTAGCGCTTAATTTAAAATCGCCACAGCCTTTACATTTAGTTCAGCCACACTGGCAATTTCATGATGCCAATTGGTTTCCCGATTGGCCAACTTCGGCGCAAAAATTAGCTTGGTTTTATGAAAAATCAGGCGGGGTGAGTTTAGATGGTGTTATTGCCATTAATGCTAATCTAATCCAAAATTTATTTACTGTATGGGGACCAATTAAATTATCTAATAATCAGACAACGATTAACAAAAATAATTTTATTATTGAAATCGAAAAAAATATTGAAGTAGAAAAAACAAAACAACGGCCACCTAAACAAATTTTAGTCGATTTAACGTCACAGATACTAGAACGTTTAATTAATTTGCAGGATAATGAAGATAGAGAAAAAATATTAGAGATTTTACAGATCATTAATCAGAGTATTATACAAAAAGACATTATGATTTATTCTACAAATCCAGAGATACAATATTGGTTAGAAACAGAAAATTGGGCCGGTCAATTAAAATCAGCAGAGCAAGACTATTTATCAGTAATTGTTACTAATGTTAATGGTGCGAAAGTAGAAGGAGCAATTGAACAAACAATGAAACATCAAGCGGTTATTCAAGACGATGGTTCAATTATCGATCAATTAATCATTAATCGTAAACATCAAGGAGATTTAGATGATGATTTTACAGGTAAAAAAACGATTGATTGGATCAGGATTTATGTTCCACGTGGAAGTAAATTATTAGATATACAAGGTTTTAGTTCTTCACCAAAAAATGCTTTTCTTTCAACGAAAATGGAATTGATTGATGATAAAGATTTAATTGAACAAGAAAAAGAGATAAAAATTGATTTTAAATCAAATACGCGTATTACTGAGCAATTTGATAAAACCTGTTTTGCTAATTGGTTAATTATTAAACCAGGAGAAGAAAAAGAAATTATTCTAACTTATCAGTTGCCATGGAGATTTGATAAAAAAAGTTATTCTTTGCTAACACAGAAACAATCAGGACAACAACCGATTCCTTTTCAAAATAGTTTGGTATTATCAGCTATCCCTGACAAAATTATTTGGCAATACCCAGAAAACAAATTAGAAATAAAAGGGAAAAATATTAACCAATCGGTTATTTTAGACCAAGACCAATTTTGGGGAATAATGATTAAATAATTTATTTATTTTTACGATGTTAGAACAAAAGCAAAATTTAATTCGCAATTTTTCCATTATTGCGCATATTGACCATGGTAAGTCGACATTAGCTGATCGTTTTTTAGAATTAACAAAAACGATTTCAGCTAAAAAAATGAGACCACAATTTTTAGATCAAATGTCATTAGAAAAAGAGCGAGGAATTACCATAAAATTACAGCCAGTAAATATGCTTTATCAAGATTCCCAATCAGGAAGAAAATATTCATTAAATCTGATTGATACACCTGGACACGTAGATTTTTCTTATGAAGTTTCTCGTTCTTTAGCAGCAGTAGAAGGAGTGATTTTGTTAGTTGACGCGCGACAAGGAGTTCAAGCGCAAACAATAGCAAACCTCCATCTTGCCTTAAGAGAAAAATTAACAATAATACCGGTATTAAATAAAATTGATTTACCAAATGTTGATATAGCAACTCGGCGTAGTGAATTAGCGCAGTTATTAAATATTGATCCAAAAGATGTATTGGCCGTTTCAGCTAAAACTGGTCAAGGGGTAGCTGAATTATTAAAAGTTATTATTCAAAAAATGCCACCACCAACTGGTCGAGCAGATTTTCCAGCGCGCGCTTTAATTTTTGATTCATTTTTTGATTCTTATCGAGGAGTTGTTGCTTTGATAAAATTAGTCGATGGAAAAATAAAAGTGGGCGATCAATTGACTATGCTGGCAATTAATCAGACAATCGATTGTTTAGAAACGGGTCTTTTAAAGCCAAATTTAGCTCCTATTGAACAATTATCTGCTGGACAAATTGGTTATGTGGTTACGGGTTTGAAAGAACTTGGAGAAGTGCGGGTTGGTGATACTATTACTCTGGAAAATAATCCTGCTAGTAAAGCTTTGCCAGGCTACAAAGAAGTGAAGCCAATGGTTTATGCTGGCATCTTCCCGAAGGAAGGCGATGATTATGCAGCTCTGCGCGATGCCATGGATAAATTGAAGCTAAATGACTCGGCTCTGTTTTACGAACCAGAACATTCTCAAGCGCTCGGCTTTGGTTTTCGCTGTGGATTTTTAGGAAT
>DAOWAM010000056.1 GCA_030634585.1 bacterium | reverse complement strand
ATAATTAATTTTAATTCAATCGGTTGATTTATCAAAAAAAATAAATTCTCCTTTAATTGCCCAATTGATTGTTGATAATCAAAAGCTAATCCTCCTTTAGCTTCCGTTAAGCTAAATTGTTTTTCTTCTTCGTTGAACATTAATTGTGTGTTTTGCATTGGATCCTCTAATTTACTAAAATTATCTTGTAAAATTTTAACCATTTCTTGCTCATCGAGTTGGAAAAAGAATCTAATTGATCGCCTAACTAAAAAATTAGAAAAGATCTCATAAAAATTTTTGATGATGTTCTTTTTTCGGCCAATTGTTAACAATTCATTAACCGTTTGCGGAACATCAAATATTAATATTGGTCTAGATAAATCTGGATCCGTAATCGCAATTAAATTAGGATCGATTGATATTTCTTTTCCTTTTATTCGTGTGTCGTGGGTAAAAAAAATTAAACTAGTTTCATAAAACTGTTTAATTCTTTTATTTAATAAATTTTCTGCTTCTATTTTTGTTAATCCGCCCACTTTAATTGCGCCAATTTTTGTTCCAGGATAAATCTTTTGCGCATAAATTTGTTGATAAACCAAGCCTAATAATAATAAAATAATTAATAAAAAGAATAATCTTCGTACCGTTTTTAACCAAGTGGGTTTCTTATTTAATTTAATTTTTTTAATTGAACGATTTGACATTATTCTTTATCTTCAATGTTTATTACTGCCTTATTCTCTTTCTTCTTTTGTAAAATAACAGTTAAGATACCATTTTCAATGCTGGCATTTGTTCGCTCAGCAGATACTTCAAAGGGTAAAATAATAGAACGAGAAAATTTTCCCCAAAAACATTCTTGATGTAAATAATTATCTGGATCCAGGGCTTCTTTTTTATGTCGTTCACCTCTAATGGTTATCATATCTTGATTAATGATTATATCTATGTCATTACTGTCTACTCCAGCAATAGTCGAATTAATAATAACTGTATCCTCTTGTTGATAAACATCGATTGCTAGTTTTCCTTCTTCTTTTAACCATTCATCATTTTTTTGTTCCTTATTCCCCCGATCAATCGCATGATCCGTAGATTTTTTTTGTTTAGATCTAAAGAACAAATCTTTATTCTTTTCTAATTTTGAATCTTTTTTCTTATTATCTATTATCTTGTCCTGCGTAGAAATAAATGGCTTGTTATTTGTAGGAATAATAGTTTCGACTTTTATTTCTTTGCCCGTCAAAACTAATTCTTCATAAGATAATTTTGTTATTCCTTCCCAAAAGGGACGTTTTACTTTATCCATATATTTTAAAATATAAATTATTTCTTATTAATATTTTATAGTATTATTGACGATAAGTCAAAAATTTTATATAATTATTTAAACAATATTGTTATGGTTATTTTATCTAGAAAATAAAATTAACCTATTAATACGTCAACTCAAAAAAATAAAATCAAACAACTAGATTTTACTTTGCGCCCACGAAAACTAATCAATTTCATTGAACAAGAAAAAATAAGACAAAGTTTGACCATTTCTATTGGCGCTACGCAACAAAGAAAAGCGGCTAATCGATCTTGTTTGGTATCTTCATAAGATAAAAATATCTTTTCCTCGTGGACGAGTAGCCACTAAGTTAGTTTATCAACGTTTAGGAATTTCTGTACCGTCTTCTTTTAATAAAAAACAGCGAATTCCCTTTTTAAAAAATAAATATATGTCATTTCCACTCTATTTAATTTTGATTCCTTATGCAGTTTTTGTTTTTTGTTTAACAATGATTGTATTCTTCTGTTTTTATCACTTACTGCGTTTTGGTTTTCTAACTAATTTAACTGTGCTGGCTTCTTTTTTCTTGATTGCTATTTTTGCTTTATTGGTTTTTATTTCTTACAAATATCTTGCTCCAATTAATTGGAAACAATCTATTCAATTAATGGAGAATATTAACCCTTCATCAATTATCTTTTAATTATTAATTTTAAAGAATATGTGGATTGAAAGAAACTTTTTAGAATTAGAAAAGGGGGAAAAGGTTGTTTTATCACTTCGACGTCATTGGTTAATTTTTACTAAAACGATTCTTTTCCATTTAATATTATTAGGTGTTCCCGTGGCTCTCTATTTTGTTGCCATGCCACTTACATGGTTTAATGATTTAGCAATATTTTTTCAATCATTTATACTATTATTTGCTAGCGCTTATTTTTTAACTATTTGCGCTCTATTTTTTTCTGCTTGGACAAATTACCAATTAGACACTTGGTTTGTAACTAATTATCGTATTATCGATATCAATCAACAAGGACTATTCCATCGCTTGATTTCTTGGCAACGATTGGAACGTATTCAAGATGTTACTTCCGAAACAAAAGGGTTTTGGGGTACTTTTTTTCATTTTGGTTATGTTTACGCGCAAACTGCTGGTGAAAAAGCAAGGTTTATTTTTGCGCAAGTTCCTTATCCAGAAGAAGTAGCTAAAAAAATCAATTTAATGACTAAAAATAAAAATAGAAATATTTAATAATTATTTGATATTTAAAACAAATGGTCCAAACTACCAATCAAAGTAAAGAAGAACAATTAAAAGAAAAATTGGCGGAAATCGCTTTGTCAGAAAAAGAAGTCGCCACTAGACAACAAGCGCGACAACAAAGTATGCCTTATATTGATTTAACTAATGTACCAATTATCCCAGATAATCTAAGCTTGATCGATGAAGAAACAGCCAAAAAATTAAAAATTATTTGTTTTAATCAAGATAAAGAAAAAATTGAATTAGCAACGATTCAACCAAATCTGTCTGAAATTACTAAATTAACTCAGCAATTAAATCAACGACACACTAAAACCATTAAAATTTATTTAATTTCTCTTCGCAGTTTTGAATCCGCTTTTAAGCTTTATCGGACTATCCCAAAAGTTATTAAGATTACTAAAGGAGTCAAAATAACAGAATCAGAAATAACTAAATATCAACAAGAAATTACTTCTTGGCGTGAATTAAATAACAAAATCCAAGGTGTTTCTACTACTGATATTTTAACCATTGTTATTGCTAACGCTTTGTCTTCACGCGCTTCCGATATTCATATTGAAGCAGAAGAAAAAGATGTTAAAATCAGATTTAGAATTGACGGTGTTCTAATTGACGTTGCCAGTTTGCAAAGAAATACCTGGAAACAAATAATCAATCGCATCAAATTGATTTCTTCATTAAAAATAAATATCTCTAATCAACCACAAGATGGTCGTTTTACTATTTTCTTATCCAATGACAAGGTTGATGTGCGTGTTTCTTGTTTGCCAACAACTTATGGCGAAAGTGTAGTAATGCGTTTATTGAAATCTTCTAACGCTGGCTTAGCTTTTGAAAAATTAGGTATTCGTGGCAAGGCAGGTGAACAACTAAAAAAAGAAATCGAACGTCCGAATGGAATGATTATTACTACTGGACCAACCGGTTCAGGGAAAACAACATCTCTGTACGCTATTTTAAATAAACTCAACAAACCAGAAATAAAAATTATTACATTAGAAAATCCAGTTGAATATAAATTAGCCGGTATTAATCAAAGTCAGATTGATCCAAGCAAAGACTACTCTTTTGCCAATGGTTTACGTTCCATCCTTCGTCAAGATCCTGATATTATTATGGTGGGCGAAATCCGAGATTTAGAAACGGCGGAAGTCTCTATTCAATCCGCTTTAACCGGTCATTTGGTTATTTCTACATTACACACTAACGATGCCGCGGGAGCAATTCCTCGTTTTCTTTCTATGGGAGTAAAGCCTTTTTTGTTAGCTCCTGCCTTAAACGCAATCATCGCTCAACGATTAGTACGTCGAATTTGTCCTCATTGTAAAAAGGAAATAAAACTCGATCCGGAAAAGTTAGATCAGGTCAAAAAAATATTTAGTACCGTTCCTAACAACAGTGGCGAAAAAATTGATTTAAATAATTTAAAATTCTATCAAGGAAGTGGTT
This sequence comes from bacterium, assembly GCA_030634585.1. Classification (GTDB taxonomy): domain Bacteria; phylum Patescibacteriota; class Patescibacteriia; order UBA2591; family DAOWAM01; genus DAOWAM01. Next base: position 208 of record DAOWAM010000056.1, on the reverse strand, counting down.
GTGATAAATGTCAAGGATTGGGTTATCATGGACGCATCGGTATTTACGAAATATTAATTATCGATAAAGAAATTGAAAAAGTAATTTTAAGCGGACAAGTATCGGAATATCAAATGAAAGACATTGACAACCAGCCCGGAATCCTTACCATCGTGCGAGATGGCTTGGGATTGGCGACAGTTGGCATCACCACTGTTGAAGAAGTTTT
>DAOWAM010000025.1 GCA_030634585.1 bacterium | reverse complement strand
CTTTGTCAATTATCATTATTTTACTATAATAAAAAAAGAAAAACAAGCACCCATACAACCCCTCGACTAAACAATTTCTTTATCACTATTATTTGGCCTTTCGTCTTTTTCTAAAAAACAAAATAAAGAAAACCGAGAGTTTTAAACTCTCGGTTTTTGGTTTTTTTCTTATTCGCATGAGCCTTTTTCTTTAAGTCGCCTCAAAATATATTTTGCAGAATAAGTTTTGCCAACTTTAAAACCATAAAAATGAATTATGCCTCGATCAGCAGCAGTAGCGCTAATACCATACTGAATAAGCTCACGACATCCTCGAGTTTTTTCTTTTCTACAAGCCTGGCAAATATCATCTATGGTATCGACAATTTTTACTTTGGCGTTAGAGAAGGCAATTCTTTCTAATATCTTAATGAATTTTTTCGCAAAATTCTTACCATGGTCTTGAGTCGCACAAGTTTCGATTTCCTTTTTTCCATGCAGAAAACAAAATCTGTAAAGAGCAATAAGACGAGCTCCACGCAAAATAACAACCTTATCTTTCTTCATTTTTTCCTCCTTTTTAAATGTTTAGATTCATTTTATTTTATCTTTGGACTTCTGTCAACCCTGTTAAATTTTGCTTTGCAAAAGTGGCTTTGCCACTATTTAACAGGGTCAACCACTTTCACATCATTTCTAATCTGTGTTATAATAACTGTAATTTGTCGTTCGATTCTTTGTGCAATAATTATACTTTCAAATAAAGGATGCCTAAATTCAATTTTCTAATTTTTACTTATTATGCCCACTTTAGTCATCAACAAACAAGCTAATTTTGATTATCGACTACTAGACAAATTGTCTGCTGGTATTATTTTATCTGGTGCTGAGGTTAAATCAATTAAACAAAAACGAGTTAATTTAAAAGGCAGTTATGTTACCGTCAATAAACAACTGATTCCTCAATTAATTAACGCACATATAGCTCCTTATCCGCCCGCTGGCAGAGAACAGAAAAATTATCAACCAACGAGAACCAGACAATTGTTACTAACTAAAAAAGAAATTAATAAATTAATTGGGCAAGTAAATCAATTTGGCTTGACAATTATTCCAATTAAATTATATACTAAAGGTGGATTGATAAAGTTAGAAATTGCTTTGGCTAAAAGAAGAAAGAAATTTGACAAACGAGCGGTCATTAAAAAACGAGACATCGACACGCAACTTCGTTAATCATTAAAAAATGTACAATAAAATAAATTATTGTAATACTGGGGATGTTTAACAATTGATAAAAAAGCGCAACAAAAATGGCTCTTCGTTTGATAAAACGTAAAATTATCAGGAAACTTTATGTTTCCAACTAATAAATGCCAATACTAATTTAGCATTTGCCGTGGCCTAACAAGACCATGTGCCGCTCTGATTAGAAACGTTGTCTATCTAATTGTCCCTAAATCGTCTTTGGCGATCGGGACCTCCGGTCACTTTCAGTGACTTAGGAGTGAGTGTCATTATTGACAACTAGATAATTTTTTCTCTTGAGTAAAATTATCGAAACCTTATCAAGATAGAGTTATTTAGCTTTTGCTTAATTTTAACTAAGTAATTCGAACAAAAAATAATTAAGCTATTAAGAGTAGAAGTTTTTGTTTAACTTTTTTAGACAGGGGTGAGATACCCCTCATCTCCACCAAAAACATTTATTTTTTAAAAATAATCTTATCGCTAAAAAATTTTATCGTACTAATAATCAGATAACTGCTCCCTTAGTTCATTTAATTGACGAACAAGGGGAAACGCAGGGAAATGTTGATTTATCGCAAGCGCTAAAAATGGCGCAAGATAAACGATTAGATTTAGTCGAAATTTCTCCCAAAGCAAATCCACCAGTAGTAAAAATCCTCAACTTTGGCGAGTTTAAATACACTCTTAAGAAAAAAAATCAAGCAAATAAAACAAAACAAAAAAAAACAGAAACAAAAACAATTCGTCTATCACTGCGTATTGGTCAACATGACATTGATCTACGAGTTAAACAAGCAATTAAATTCTTGCAAAAGGGACATAAAATAAAAATATTAGCAATTTTACGTGGACGAGAAAGAGCGCATCGAGATTTAATGACAGAAAAGCTAGAACGATTCAGCGACGTAGTAAATCAAACTATTCCTATTCAAAAAGAACGATTGGAAAATAAAATGTCCAACCAACTCAGTTTATTAATTTATAAAAAATAATTCTTATTTAAAATGCCTAAATTAAAAACAAGAAAACTTATCGCTAAAAGATTTAAGCAATCTAAAAGCCGAAAGTCAAAAAGAATTTCTCATCAAGCTTGCGGACAAGGTCATTTCAATGCTCGCGCTACTGGAAAACAAACTCGACATAAACGATTACGACGTACTGCGCCAAAAAAAATATCTAAATTGGTTCGTCAACATACATAATTAATTATTATAATTTTTATTTATTATGACCCGTGTTAAAAGAGGAACACTCCACACTAAAAAAAGAAGGAATTTATTAAAAAGTGTTAAAGGTTATCGTTGGGGAAGAAAAAAACTGATTAGATTAGCAAAAACAGCCCAAACAAAAGCTGGTGCTTATTCTTATCGTGATCGACGCAGAAAAAAAAGAGAAATGCGTCAATTATGGTTAAATAAGATTAATGCTACAATTCGTCAACATGGACTTTCTTACAGTAAATTTATTCATCAATTAAAATTGGCTAATATTATCTTGGACAGAAAAATATTGGCTAATTTAGCTGAAAATAATCCAAGCATCTTTGCTAAGGTTGTTAATAAAATTAAGGTCAAATAAACAAAAATAAATAAATTTAATTTAAAACCTCGTTAATAAATTAACGAGGTTTTTTAGTTTTAATGTCAGATTAACTGATTTTACCATGAAGTACGGCCACCAATTCGTCTAACAATGCTTTTTCTTCTTGTTCGTTTTTCCCGTGAATTTCCAAAATTAAAGTATCACCTTTTTGCGCGCATAAAATAACCAAACTAAGAATTGATTTACCATTAGCGACGGCGTCCCCTTTGATTACGGTAACCTCTCCTGGATGTTGATTAGTTATTTGCACAAATCGATTCGCTACCCGTAAATGTAATCCATTCTCTACCTTAACTTTTACTTTCTTTCTAAGCATTATAAATCCTCCTTTATATTATTGTTGTTTATATTTTGTTTTTTCGCCTACTCAAAGATTTAACACTCGCGAGTTTTCTTAAATAATTTAACAAAAGAAAATTTCTGCCGATATCTAATTAACAATTCGTAACCAATCAAAATGCCTAACGTATCAATCAATACATCCCGTATAGAGCAATGTCTTCCCAAAACAAATTGTTGATGATATTCATCAGTGCAAGCATAAAAAATAGATAAAATAACCGCTAACCATAAGAATTTCTTTTTCCAACACATTGCCCGCGCCAACAAATAAAATAACACCATAAATTCAGCCATATGAGCAATTTTGCGAAAAATAAAATCTAACCAAACTGGTAGATTACTTTTTAAATCTGGTGTATTGGAAAAATAAAAAATCACTCCACACCAAACAATCACTGGTAGCCATAATTTAATTATTGTCCAAACTTTTTTCATCATTTAAATAACAACTTTAAATTTAAAATATAAAGTGAATATGTTCGCTTAAGTTTCTTTGAAATTTTGGCGGACCCGACGCGACTCGAACGCGCGATCTTCTCCGTGACAGGGAGATGTGTTAACCGACTACACCACGGGTCCCCAATAACTAATCTAAAAGTAGCAAAAAAAAAATAATTAGTCAAAGATTTAGTTAAAGATTTTTTGGATTTGGTTAAAGATTTTTGCCCCCCCGCAAACAAAATAAAATTATGTTGAGTAGTTTAATCTATTTTTGACCGTCTTATCCCTAATCCCTCTCGGGACGGGATCCCGGGCGAAGCCTATAGACAAAATATCAACGTTGATAAAACACAAGACGGTAGTTTGAGAGCAATTTTCTCTATTTTTGACCGTCTTACAAAATATCAACGTTGATAAAATACAAGACGGTGGTTTCTTTGCCCTTCCATAGCTTCCAGCGAAAGCGGGGGCGAAGGAGAGTTGTTAATTAATCTTTTTATTAATTAAATGGTGACAAATAAACATAATTATTAAACCACTAATAATTGCCAATAACGCTAATAATTGGCAATTACGTAAACCAAACACTAATGTTTGTTGATCGATTCGAATAAACTCCATCATCAATCGACCCAATCCATACAAAATTAAATAAAAAGCAAAAATGATTCCTCCTGTTGTTTTATTATCTTTTTGGTGTCGTTGCCAAATTAACAATAAAAAGAAAAAAACCAATAAACTCCAAATTGATTCATAGAGAAAGGTTGGATGAAAATAAGTAGCCGATAAATATTGTACTGGACGATTTATTAAATTAATCGGTATCCCCCACGGTAAATTAGTTGGGTAACCAAAAATTTCTTGATTAAAATAATTTCCCCAACGACCAATCGCCTGTCCTAAAATTAAACCAATGGCTAATAAATCCGTTGTTAGCCAAAAAGAAATCTTTTTTCGTCGACAATAAAAAATAATAAATAATAAACCGGCAATCACAGCACCAAAAATGCCCATTCCACCATGCCAAACTTTGAATATTTCTTGCGGATATTCCCAGTACCAAGAAAAATGCGTCATTATTTCATATAAACGCCCACCAACTAAGCCAACTATAATTAAATAAAAAAATAAATTAAATAGTTCCGTTTGTTTCCATTTTGTCTGTTTGGCTAATTTAAAAATAACCAATATGCCTAACAACATTCCCAAACTAACAAATAGACCGTACCAATATATATGTAACGGTCCAATTTTTAACAAAATGGATTGCGGATGAAAACTATGAAGAAAATTAATCATTGTTTAATTTTTCAATTACTCTTCCTAATTGTAAAATTTGATTTTCTTCCCAATGACGACCAATAATTTGTAACCCTATTGGTAATTTCCCTTCATTACCAATTGGTAATGAAATTGCCGGTAAACCAGTTAAATTAACACTAACCGTATAAAGATCAGAAAGATACATCGCTAACGGATCAGCAATTTTATCTCCTAAACGAAAAGCGGTCGTTGGCGTTGTCGGAGTAATTAAATAATCAACTTGTTTAAATATATTGGCAAAATCTTGTTTGATAGATTGCAAGGCTTGTTGCGCTTGTCGATAATATTCATCATAATAACCAGCCGAAAGGATATATGCCCCTAGCATAATTCGTCGTTTTGCTTCTGATCCAAGATATTGTCCTCTTGTCCGAAAATAAACTTCAGATAAGTTTTTTGCTTTTTCCATTATCGAGTTTCCATATCTAATACCATCATAACGAGATAAATTGGCCGATACTTCCGCTGGCATAATAATGTAATAACAAGGTAGAGCATATTCCAAAGAAGATAAATTAACTTCTTTAATTTTTGCGCCTTGTTTTACTAGTTGTTCTACTACTTGGTTGATTTGTTGCTTAATTGGCTTAGACAATTGATCAGAAAAACATTCTTTTGGTAAACCAATAGTTAAGTTTGTTAATTGATGCGTAATGTCTTTTACTTTAGGATTAATGGCAAAAGTAGGTTGTTGACTAGTATTGTCTAATTTATCTGCTCCGGCAATCGCTGATAAAATAATCGCTGCATCATCAACATTATTAGCTAACACGCCAATTTGATCTAAAGAAGAAGCCATTGCCATTAAACCATACCGACTTACTCGCCCATAAGTTGGTTTAATACCTACTACACCACAAAAACTGGCTGGTTGACGAATTGATCCGCCAGTATCTGACCCTAGCGCTCCCAAGCACATTCGTCCCGCTACCGCTGCCGCCGAGCCACCAGAAGATCCACCTGGTACTCGCGTCAAATCATGCGGATTATGAGTTGGACCATAAGCAGAGTTTTCCGTAGAAGAACCCATCGCAAATTCATCCATATTTGTCTTGCCAATTAAAATAACGCCCTGCTCTTTTAATTTTCTGATTACTGTCGCGTCCACAGGAGCAACAAAATTTTTTAAGATTTGCGAACCGGCCGTGGTATAAGTATGCTTAACTAAAATGTTATCTTTAATCGCCAATGGAATACCGGCTAATAAATTAATTTCTTTCCTTTGTTTAATTTGTTGATCAATTAATCTCGCTTGCGCTAACGCTTCCTTTTTTTGCAAACTTAAAAAAGCGTGAATTTGCACATCACGCTGTTCAATTTTTTGAAAATAAGTTTCACTCAATTCCTCGGCTGAAAATTGTTTATCAATCAATCCTTGATGCGCTTGTTTAATTGTTAGTTGATCAAGAGAGATAGACATTTAGTCATCTTTTATTTTAATAAAATTACCTTGTCGTAATGGCGCTTGTTTTAACATTGATTCGATAATTTTCGGCGAACAATTGATTACCTCGTCCGGACGAAGTAATTTAATATAATTATCCGTATTCTTGTCGACATTATCTTTGTGGATAAGATTTACTTTTTTTAATTTCGAAACAAAAGACAAGATTTCGGGAATCTGTTTTTTAAACTGGCGTTTTTCTTCCGCGGTTAATTCAATCCGTGCCAATTTAGTTAAATGATTAATTTCTTTTTCTGACAACATACAAAAATTTAAGAGTTAAATTGAAAAGTCCAAAATAAAAATTGGAAATATTCTTATCAACTATTATGCGTCTATATTTCTATTATAGTTTAACATTAAGAAAAAAATGTGTAAAAGAAAAGACCACTCTAGTTTTTAAAATAAAGTGGTCTTGTTTTAGAAAATGTGATCAGCGAAACCATAGGCAATTGCTTGTTCAGCATTAAAAAAAGCTTCTTTTTTCATGTCTCGCTTGATTCGTTTTGATGTCTGATGGCAATAAAGAACGTATTGTCGAATATACTGTTGAGTAAGGTACCCTCTTTGAGCAAAAAAATCTTGCATTCGATAATATCCCTTAATGAGCTCCTGGGAATCTTTGAATTTATCAAGATTAGGAGATAGTCGATGCATAAACACTAATCCATTCTTGGAAATGAATCTTTTCCCGGGTGTACCAGCCGATAAGATCAAGCTAGCCGATGAGGCAGCCATTCGAGCATATACAATAATTGGTTTGTCAATTTCGTACATTACTTTACTAATAGCTAATCCACCGATAGCATTACCTCCGTAACTGTTTAAATACACCTCTATTTCTTTAACTTGTTGATTTGCCGCCAATGATTTCAACTGCCCAATAATTATCTTGCTATT
>DAOWAM010000029.1 GCA_030634585.1 bacterium | reverse complement strand
ACCACTTCCCCGAACAAAGCTATTCAGACGTCGTAAAAGGTATATTGTGCGACGTGTGATTAAGACTATTTTTGGGGTTTGGCTCTACTCCCCCCTTGCGATGGCCAATCTGGTTAAAAACGGAGAAGGGGGTATTTTTTCTATTTTTTATTTTTGATTTTCTTTGGGGGAGTAACAAAACAAAAAAACAGATTATTCGCGCTAATCTGTTTTTACTCATACCACTCCCCTATTTTGCTTTGAATATCTAACTATTGGTGTTCAGCACCAATAGTTTAAATAGATTTCTTTGAGAAAGGAACCAGGTGTCTTAATTAATATCAAAGTTAAATTCATTTAGACTTATTTTCATTGCTTCTTGTGAAACACCAAACTTCTTAGATATAGGATTGGCTATATAAGACTTCAACAGTTCTTTATCAAAATTGTTTTTATCTACTTTTTTAAGCTCTTTACTCAATTCTTTTTTTAATAATTCTCGTGGAATTAATAAATATGAAGCAAACCTATTCGCTTGTGATTCTAAATAATAATATTGTTTAGAAGACATTAATTCAACAAAATCATAATACGTTTTTAGTGAATCTATTTTAAAAGCAGAATAAAAAGATTTATGTAAAATATAATGACCAATTTCATGAGCCAGTGAAAAACGTAAACGACTTTGCCTTCTCTCATCTAAAAATAAATCCTTATCAATATATATCGATTTCCAATTAGCAGTAATGAATGTATTTATATTGCACTTTTTTTTCAAGATCGGCAGTAGGTACAAGATAAATTCTTAAAGATATCTCAATAATCTTTTCAATATTTATTGGCAAACGATTATCCCAATATTTTTCACGGAATCTTTTGGCCTTTAATTCAATAATTGTATCTTTGATATAAGGGATATTGATTTTTGAATAATCCATAAGTTTAAGCGTTTCTAACTAATTCTACCAATCGATCAATTTCTTCTTTTGTTGGTTTTTCATTACGAAGAGTTCTAAAAAATGCGGGCAAATATTTAAATGCGTCTTTCTTGGACAAAATATCTTCGGGGATGATCCCTTGCGCTACTTGCGCGCTATCAATAAACTCTTCATAGTCCCTGTCACGTTGTTTGAGACCAAGAGCTTTTGCCCATTTGGCTAAAATCTTTTTATCGGCCGGCGGAGAGATAATCCCTCGCTCAACTTTACTCCAATTACTTGCGTCATAATCAACTAATTTACAAATCTCCCTTAAGCTTAATTTTTTGGCAATTCTTAGTTCTTTTAATTTTTTACAAAACTTTTTTAAGTTGTTTTTCATACTTTTATATTTAATTAATTAATAAATAGGTTATCTGTGGTAATTATATACCACGGATAACCTATTGTCAATTTATATCTGTGGATAACTTTCTTATGTCTAACTTTGTTAGATCTACTCCCCTATTTATGTTTAATATACTTTAATTATTCAACTATGGCTTCTCGGAAGCCATAGTTTCATCAACCTTGGTTTAATGATATAAATATCCCCTATCCACCTATTCTGTGTAATAGCCCATGGTCCAAATCTCCAAATCAGCACGCGCTTATCACTTATCGCTTTTTTTCGTAGTAATTAAAAATAAACGGGCTAATTTTAGCTCTTGATAAGAAAAATCCTCACCAAGTATTTCGTACACTTGGGTTAATTTAGAGGTGCCCACTTGCTGAAATGCCGATTTAATTTTCTCAAAACGCGCTTCCGGCAATTGTAAATGTTCTAAATTAAGTTCTTCCCCATTAGCCATTAATCTTTCCAGGTGTCTTATAATAGTATTTTCTGTAAGGTCTCTGCGCTTAGCAATTTTTTTAATTGATAGTTTAGCTATAACGAGTAGCTTGGTTTTTTCATAAGTTGAAAGATGTTCCTTTTGTTCTTGAGCTTTTACCTTAATATATCCATCTTCTGGTAAAGAACGCAAAAACTGACTTTGTCCTTTCTTTTTCTGCTGGCTATTCATATCTTTTATCTCTTCAGCTGTTTGTTGCGACATTTGTTTTAAGCTTTTATCTAATTCCACAGCTTCTTTTTTGACCAAAAAGGCTAAATCATTTATCCCCATTAATTTTAGTCCGGTGAGCGAACGCAATCGAGAAAGAGCAACATACCCCATTCCCCTAACAAACGATTTAGAAAGGTCTATTTCAGCGGCATCAAGATTCATTCCCTGACTTTTGTGAATTGTTATTGCCCAAGCAAGTCGAAGAGGAATTTGACTGACTTTGGCTATCACTACACCATCCTCTTCAACAGTCCAGCTAGTAGGTATAGCCACAATACATCTTCCTCTTAAGGTTTCTATAATAGGTCGATTTTCTTTGTCAAACCTAATAACTTTACCAAGAGTGCCGTTGACATATCCTTTATTAAAATTATTTTTTATAAACATCACCTTGGCATTCCGTTTCAACACTAATCTTTCAGGCGCTAAACATCCTTTTTTAAGAGCAGCCACAATATTTTTATTGCCTTCTGCCTGCATCGGATACACAAACTCTTTCCCCTCTATTTTGCTTAATTCAAACTGATTGATAGCATCAACATCAACATTATGCGTATAAAGTTTCGTTGAGATAATCGGGAATTGGTTTTCCGCGCGCTCACTATTAATTAATAATTCTCGCGCTTCGTTGGCCGAGTTATTTCGGATACAGTTAAGTAAGGCAAGTAATTTACCACTCTCTTGACGATGTTGCTCTTCAAGATAACAAATCTTCATATCCATATTATTCCATACTTCTGATTCAGTAATAAATTTGGCTTCGCCATCTTTTTGCACTGGCGGAAGTTGAAATAAATCACCTGAACAAACAATTTGCATACCCCCAAAAGGCTCGGGTCTATCCTTAAACGCTTGGCAAATTTGATTTATCAAGTCAAACTGAAAGGCATGCAACATTGATATTTCATCAATAATAAGGATGTTGGTATCCCTAAATCTTTTTCTAAGATAGGATTTTTTTAATAGTTTCTTTATGTCCTGCCCAGTTAATTCTTCTTTAATCCCCATTCCCGACCAAGAATGAATGGTAACTCCATTCATATGAGTGGCGGCAATTCCCGTAGAGGCGGTTACCGCTACTTCCCTGCGTTTCCCTCTCAAATAGTCAATGTATTTATTCAATAAAAAGGTCTTCCCGCTTCCCGGTGGCCCCGTCAAAAATACATTATAGCCAAGTTTTAATATATCTAACGTTTCTTCTTGTGTCATAATATAATATTTATTTTAACGGTGTTCAACACCGTTATTTTTTAATCTTTTTGTCTTTATCCTTATTTTACTCTCAAAATTAATTTTCATCAACTTTTGGCTTAAGCCATGCCTTCTCAAGCTATGGCTTCTCGGAAGCCATAGTTGTTAAAAACAAATGTCTTGTAAATTTACCACCTTGTGGAATTACAAGACATTTAAAATTAACGATTTTGATTTCTAAATTAACGTGGTCCAGTTCCGTTAGTCTTTGAGTTACATTAGTTTCCGATTTTAACCAAAAAACTATGGACATCGGATGTTCATAGCTGATTATTAAAAAAAATGGATAGGGACCGATTAATTATAAATCGGCCCCTTAGGATGGGTGGAAAAGACGGGAGATGGGTAAACTCCTCTTACTTTGATCTGAAATTAGTAATATATATCCTTTCCACCTTTATTACTTTGATTGTAGTCGATTATAAATAAATTGTCAAGTGGATAAGTTGTCTTATCATTTTCTTTGATTATTTTGAAAGAAGATCTTAACAGCAGTAATTAGTAAGTAAATTCCGAAAATAATTTTTAAAGTGTCTGCTGGTAAACTATTAGACAAGAGAGCGCCAATAATTGCGCCAACCAAAGCAGAAGGAATTAGAAATTTTAAGGCGTTGGTATTAAGATGATTAAATTTTTTGTGGAAAATAGCTCCGATAAAAGCAGTCGGTAAAATAATGGTTAATGAAGTGGCAATTGCTTGATGAATATTTAAAGCAAAAAATAAAGTTAATGTCGGAACAATCACTACTCCCCCACCGATGCCAAACAAACTGGAAACTAATCCACCGATTAGTCCTAAAATTAATAATCCAAAATATACAGTATTACTAGTGAGCGCTTCGGTTGGGATTTGGATTACGCCAATTATTTTTAATCCAACAAATAAAAGCAATAAAGCAAATAATCTTTTTAAAGTTTTACTGTGTATTTTGTTTACTAAATCGACGCCAAGTTTGGCGCCGATAATTGCACCAAGAATAACGAATAGAGCAATTTTAAGCCTGATATTGGCACTATTTATTAAATAATGGGTTATTATTCCCACAAAAACTGTTGGAACAATTGTTGCCAAAGAAGTGCCGACAGCTTCTTTTATCGGATAAGCGAAGAAAATAACCAATGCCGGGACAATGACCGTTCCCCCACCCAAGCCTAATGCCGCGCTACAAAGACCGGCCAATAAACCTAAAATTAACAAATTAAATTTTTTCATTAGCAATTAAAATTAAATTAATCTATTTTTAAATTAAAAATACAACCTATGCCTTGACAAGACAATGTTCCGTGAAGCAGATTCTTATTTTAACATATTTAAATAAAAAACAAAAAAGTTAGAATAAGAAAGGCGGAAGATTTTAATCTTCCGCCAATAATAGTTAAAATTATTATTCATTTTCGCTATCCTTATTGTCGTCGTTATTTTCAATAATCTGATCAGCAAATCCGAATTTTATCACTTCTTCAACTGAAAGCGTTCTTTCTTGATGATTTAACTTACTAATCGACTTTATCGATTGTTGTGTGTTTTGAGCTAATAAATTGAGCCAGCTACTCCGAAAATTAATAAAAGACAATCGTAAATAAAGATTTTCAAGCAAAAACTTCTTAAATTTGTTTGGTTCATCCTTAAAAACTGGCTGTTCAATATTAATCACTGCATCTTGAGTAATCGTCCTTTTCCCTGGCGTTCCACTAGCTAAAATTAATACTGCTCCAGAAAGTGCTGCATCAGCTACAATATTGACTGGTTTGTGACATTGCTTGATAGTATAGTAAATTGCCAAAACAGACGACATATCTTTGCCATTAGCTTTCAATCGAATATGTATTTCTTTTGTTTCAGTATTAGCGTCAGTAAGTTTGATTGCTTGTATGATTTGTATTGCTCTTCCAGAATCAATTTCTTCCGCAATTAAAATTGTTGGAGTATTTGACGAATTCATTCTTCTCTTTTGCGCCAAAGACAATGGCAGTGTATTAGGCGAAGGCATTACAAATCCACGAAAATTAAGAATTGTTTTAACTTGGTTCTTTCGTTGTTGAATGTCATTTAAGTTGCTCATTGCATATCGAATTACACCAAACGACAAAAGAATAAACACCATTGCAATAATCCCTATTCTTAAACTCTGTTTATCACTCATATTTTTCTCCTTTTTTAAGGAACATCCTCCTTATGTCATCAATATAGCATTATTCGTTTACTTGGTCAAGCAAAATCTTAATTAAGCGATTAGCATTGGACAAAATAATCATTATTTGATAATATTATATTAAATAATGTTTTTTAACATTTAAAAACTAACTATTAATAGTTAGAAAAAAGGAGGTTCTAGTGGATATTTATGATAGTAATTATCAATTAACTACTGAACAAATTGCATTTATTCAAGATATCAATAATTTTTGTCAGAACATCTTTGGTTTTTCCATCAATGAATATTTGGCTTATTCTGAAAGCTGGTTTTATAAAAGGATGCTTTATTTAGTCGTTGTTTGTCCAAAATACCAATTATGGCCAAATAATACGCCAATGAACAAATTTTATGTTTATTTTGGCAATTCGGAATCTGTGGCCAACGAAATGGCAGAACGATATCGAAAACAAGAATATGATGTTTACGTTGCTGATCATCCAAGTTCATATACTTCTGCGCCAGAAAAACCAATAGTTATCATTCCCTCTTTTTTTGAAGGAATTGATTTATCGGAAAAGATTGACGCTTTTAAATTGGACAAAATAAGAATCTTGTTACACGAAGCATTCCACGCGCATGTCCATCGTAATGATATTGGTTTAGAAAATTATAGTCATTATTTAACTATACAAGAGATGTCGAAAGAAGAAACAACTGCTGTTTTTGTTGGACGATTAGCCCAAATAGAATATTTATTGTATAAAAAACAAGACAACAAACCATTAATGACTGAAATGTCGGATAGTTTCAGACAATTAGCCGATTATTATTATCTGGATGATGATTACCACAAACTGAACAGAATATATAACAATATAAAGCTAAGCAAAGAGGAAAAAGAAAAAAGAAAACAGGCAATCCTAATGTGCGGACAAAGCAATAATGCCAGTTTGTTGCTCCATCATCTTTATTATGGAAATCAATTTACCAGAAAATATTTTGGAATGTTTAATAAAAGAAATCACCGAAAGGTAATCAGAAAAATTATTCGGAAATTCGTAAAATCTTATTGGAAAAAACATCATCAATAAGAAAAAAGGGTTTACTCTAATGAGTAAGCCCTTTTAATTTTTTAATTAAATTGTTTTATTTCGGGCCAATAAACTCCCTTAAAATAGAATGCGGTGGAACGATGGAAGAATCTGGCCATTCAGTTATTTGCTGTAATAATTTGTAAGTTTGCTTAGCTCGAATATAAGCATCCTCTCGTTGTTTATCATGCTGATAAGTTTT
>DAOWAM010000049.1 GCA_030634585.1 bacterium | reverse complement strand
GGCCAGTTTGCGCGTCAGTCGCTTCAACAGAAATACCACTATCCTCTGTTGCTTCTCGTTCATCTGTTTTGTAAATAATATGATAACCAAAAGACGATTTGACTAACTGTTTAGTTATTTCTCCCACTACCAATTGATCAAACACCGCTGTTTCAAACTCAGGTACCATTCTCCCTCGTCCGAACCAACCTAAATCTCCGCCTTGTTCTTTACTCCCGGCGTCTTCTGAATATTGACGAGCTAAATCAGCAAAGTCAGCACCAGATACTAACGTTGTTTTAGCTAAAATATCTTCCGCTTTTTGTTTTGCTGATTGATTAAAATCTTCTATTTCTTTTTCTTGTTCTGAGGTTAATTTATTTTGTGGATTGGGATTTTGCTCCTTAAACTCAAGTAATGGTGTTTCGCCAATCATTTGAATTGCTTGATGAACATCTTTAATACCTGGTAAGGAAACTATGAGTTGCCAATTTTTTCCTACCTTGCTTGTTTGTATTCTTGGTTCGCTCACACCAAAAATATTAACTCTTTTTTCAATTACTTCTCGCACACCATCAACCGCCGAAGATTGATCAGCGTTAGGTACTTTAGAAGTGTCGGCTAAATAAATTAATTGTGTTCCTCCTTGCAAATCAAGCCCTAGATGTACTTTCAAGCGACTGAACCAGGAAAAAACACGCCAATCAGTTGGGTATCTTGGCCAATCAATCAAACCGCAAAAAACGGTGAGCACAATAATTAAAATAAATGTTATCCAGATTTTTTTTCGCATAAAAATTATTTAACGGGGTAAATTTTGCTTGTATATTAAATTATTTTATCAAAGATAAAAAAAGTTAGCAACTCTTAATTTACGTTTTTTGTTTTAAGTTTAATTTTTTCCACAACAATACTTGAATTTTTTTCCGCTACCGCATGGACAGAGCTCGTTTCGTCCAACCTTCCGTCCATAAACTTCTTTGACTGTTTTTAGTTTATTATTTAATTGACTTTGACTATTTCCACTAAACGTTTTTCCTTGTTGCATTGTTTTGCTTGGTCCAGAAAATTGAATATGTTTCTTAGCTGACTCTGCTGGCACAGAGAAACCTGTTTTATAAATACTATAAACAATTTGTCGATCAATCTGTATTAATAATTGGTGATATTTGATTGATGATTCTTTTTTATAAGCAACTAATGGATCCTGTTGACCATATCCACGTAAACCAATACCTCGTTTTAATTCACTCATCGCGCTCAAATGTTCAATCCAAAGAGTGTCAATTGCTTTTAAGATCACTATTTTTTCTAATAAACAACTGGGAGTAATATCTTTTTTGTTTAATGATAAAGCAAACGCTTCCGTTTTAGCTAGCTGATTAATGTTCTCTTCAAATTGCTGATGAAAATGTTCGGCTAATTTAGATAAATAATTTATTATTTCGTTTCGTTGCTTTTCTGCTAATTGAACTGTGTCTTTTTTCCATAAGGATAATAATTGTTGTTTATTTTCTTCCGGTAAAGAAATAATTGTGCCAACTACCTCCATAATTTCTGTTAAGTTCCACTCGCCAAGATCACGGTGATTAGTATGAAAATTAACTACCTTGCTTATTTCTGTCTGGACTTTTTGTAAAATTATATCTGTTGTTTGGCGCGTAAATAAAATTTTCTTTCTTTGTTGATAAATAGCTTGTCGCTGTTTATTTAATACATCGTCATACTCTAATAAATGCTTTCGCAAATCAAAGTTTGCTCCTTCGACTTTGTTCTGCGCCGATTCAATTAAATGAGAAATTAATTTATTTTCGATTGGCATATCTTCGGGAAAATGCAAAGTAGCCATCATACTTTTTAATTTTTCTCCGCCAAAAATACGCATCAATTCGTCTTCTAAAGAAACATAAAATTGACTAGAGCCAGCATCACCTTGTCGTCCCGCTCGCCCCCGCAATTGATTGTCAATTCTTCTCGATTCATGTCGCTCCGTACCAATAACATACAATCCGCCCAATTCTTTTATTTTATTTGCTTTATCCGCGTCAATCGGATTTCCTCCCAATACGATGTCAACACCACGCCCAGCCATATTAGTAGCTAAAGTAACCGCGCCTAATTGTCCAGCTTGTGCAATAATTTCTGCTTCTCGTTGATGATTTTTAGCGTTTAAAATCTGATGTTCAATCCCCGCTTGTCGCAAATGTTGACTCATCAACTCATTTTGAGCAATTGAACGCGTACCGATTAAAATAGGACAACCTGCTTGATGTTGTTTTCTAATATCCTCAACGACTGCTTTTATCTTGCCCTTTTCGGTGCTGTAAATTTTGTCAACTAAGTTTTGCCGAATCATTGGATTGTTTGTCGGAATAGAGATCGTTTCCAATTGATAAACTTTGTAAAATTCTTCTGCTGAACTAATCGCTGTCCCAGTCATTCCAGATAATTTATTATAAAGCCGAAAAAGATTCTGAAAAGTAATCGTTGCTAATGTTTGCGATTCTCGTTTTACCTCTAATTTTTCTTTCGCCTCAATTGCTTGGTGTAATCCTTCTGAATAACGACGGCCAAACATTAACCGACCAGTGAACTCATCGACAATGACTATTTCCCCTTGCCGAATAACGTACTCTTTGTCTAAAGAAAATATTTCTTTTGCTTTTAACGCTGCTTCAATATGATAAACTAATTCGATATCATTAGTTTTCCAAGGATCTTTATTCAACCAACGAGATAATTTGTTTTGCCCAGCATCAGTTAAAGAAACCGCGCGCATCTTTTCATCGATATTATAATCTTCTTCTTTTTTTAATTGATTAACCAAATCAGCTAAACGATAGTAGAGATTGGTTGATTGTTCGGCCGGAGCAGAAATAATTAATGGCGTCCGCGCTTCATCAATCAAAATGCTGTCTATTTCATCGATAATCGCATAATGTAATTGGCGTTGTACTAATTGTTGTTCGCCCATTACCATATTATCTCGTAAATAATCAAAGCCAAATTCATTATTAGTCCCATAAGTAATATCTGCTTGATAAACCAATTGGCGTTCAACTGGTCGTAAATAACTACTCATCACTCGGTATCCACCAATTAAATCACGCGCTTTATCTTCATTTAATTTTTCTTCCTCTGTTTGGACTATATAATCAGGATCATATAAATAAGCAGATTGATTATTTAAACAACCAACTGATAAGCCTAAAAAATGATAAATTTGTCCCATCCAAACCGCGTCCCGTCGCGCCAAATAATCATTAACTGTAATAACATGCGCGCCTTGACCAGCTAAGGCATTTAAACAAATTGGTAAGGTTGACGCTAATGTTTTTCCTTCCCCTGTTTTCATTTCAGCAATTTGTCCTCGATGTAAAACAATTCCACCCATTAATTGCGCGTCAAATGGACGTTGGTGAAGAACTCGTTTGGCCGTTTCTCGCGTTAAGGCAAAAACTAATGGTAATAAATCATCCAGTGTTTTGCCATTAGCTAACTCTTTTTTTTGTTGTTGAAATTTATCTTTTAATTCTTGATCAGTTAATTGACTAATTGATTGTTCAAAAGAATTAATCTGTAAAACGACTGTTTGTAATTGCTGCAAAATTTTTTGATTGGGATCGCCAAAAAGTTTTGAAAATATAGACATTATTCTTCAATAGTTTTGCTCTGACGAACAATTTTAATTAATTTCCGACGTTTAATTTTACCAAACTCTTTATATTTTCGTAATTGTTGCTTAAGTTTTCGTTCCACTTCATCAAAAGCATTTTTTAAATCGACATTGCGATCTACGGCGCGAATGATTTTCTTTGTCAAACGTAAATTAACTTCCACTCTAACCTTTTCTTCTCGATTATGTGATTCATTACGGCTTAAATCAACGTGTGCACTCATAATTTTTTTGCTTAAATTAGATAACTTTTCTAAACGATTAGTTAAATCGTCTTCAAGGTGTTTACTTAACGTCATTTTCTGACAAAAGATTTGAATGTCCATAAGATTATTTATTAATTTTTAATAATAGATAATTTTTTATTCTAAAACCGCTTTAATTCGTCGCACGCCAGCGCCAGAAGATTTTTCACTAATAATTTTAAATTCCCCTAACTCGCTCGTTTGTTGTGCATGCGGACCAGCGCAAATTTCCCGACTAAACTGTCCAATTGAATAAACTTTTACTTCTGCTGGATATTTTTCTTTAAAAAAACCTAGTGCACCAGATTCAATTGCGTTTTGATAAGTCATTTTTTCTATTATTACCGACAAATTATTTTTTATTTGTTGATTAACTAATTTAACAACTGCTTGTTTTTGTTCTTCAGTTAATTTATCAGGATAATTGAAATCAAAACGAAGACGTTCGCTATTAATGTCACTTCCCATTTGATGAATTTCCGTTCCTAAAACTATTCGTAATGATTGCTGAAGTAAGTGCATAGCTGTGTGCAAACAAGTTATTTCTTGCTTAATCGTTTTATCAGTAATTGTCGCAATTCCCAATCCACCGAATTTTTTCTTTGCTCCAGCGCGAGAAATTCGCTGATGTTTTTCTACTTCTTTTTCAAAATCAACTTCATTAATAGTTAAACCCTTTTCTTGCGCTAGTTCTTTCGTCATTTCTAACGGAAAACCATAAGTATCATATAAATGAAAAACTTGCTCACCGGATAATTTATTTTTCTGTTGGTT
>DAOWAM010000022.1 GCA_030634585.1 bacterium | reverse complement strand
CTTACATCTACTAAATCATCATAGGTAAAAGCATAATTAATGAATAATGTTGTAGATAAATTTAGGTGCGTACCTGTGGCAAATACTGGCATACTAATTATTTCCTGGGTAAATTCGATAAAAAGAAGTTCTTTTTTGAAAGTTTACCACGCGTTGATTGGTTGGATAAATACTCTAATTCATTAATCGATGATAAAGTAGTTGTTAAAAAAATGTTGCAACAACAACATTTTCCAATATTACCTGGAAAGGGTTGGTGGTGGTGGCAAAAACAGCAAGCGCAACAATGGGCAATCAAACATCTTGGTTATCCATTAGTAGTTAAACCGCGCTATGGTACATTTTCTCGACATATTACTACTAATATTAGCAATCCATTAGAATTAAAACGAGCTATTAAACGAGCAATTAGTTATGCACCTACTTTTTTAATTGAACGTTACTTATCGAATACTTCTGTTTATCGTGGAACTGTCGTTGATTTTAAAATGGTGGCTTGTGCTAAACGAATTATCGCCAATGTTGTTGGCGATGGATTACACACAATTAGCGAACTAGTTGCTATTGAAAATAGTAATCCAAATCGAAGTGAAGCACAAGAAAAAAATGCTGTAGTCTATAAAATAGAAATAGATAATACTTCAAAAAAGTTATTACAGCAACAAAATGTTAAATTATCTACAATTTTAGCAAAAGATAAACTTATTTGGTTACAAAAAGATCCATTTATTAGATTAGGCGCGGATATTGTTGAAGTAACCGAAAAAGTCCATCCTGATAATCGACAACTTTTCCAAGATATTGCTCATTCTTTTGGCGTTAGATTGACTGGAGTTGATTTATTATTGAAAGATATTTCATGTTCATGGAAAACTCAACCCAGCGCAATTTTAGAATTAAATAGTTTGCCAGGGATTGAAATGCATCATTTTCCTTCATCGGGACAAGCACAAAATGTGGCCGGAGCAATTGTTAATATGGTTCTGAAATACTATTAAATAAATTTTATATGATTTTATTTTTTTATTTTTCTTTAATATTTATTTTTTTAGCTATTCTTATTTATTTTATTTATTTTATCCATATTGTAGCTATGTCAATATGCGGTCTGCCAAGTGATCAACAGATGAGACAATCTTTAATTAAAATTGTTACTCATTACATTGGCCAACGTCGTCATTTTATTGATTTAGGCTGTGGACAAGGACATGTTTGTTTGGCGATTAAAAAAGAATTTTCACAATTAACCGTGATTGGATTAGAAAAGAGTTTTTGGCAACTTTTGTTTGCGCGTTTTAAAACAAAATTATTAAAACAAAAGATTCGTTTTATTAAAACGAATTTTCTTAAATATGATTTAAGTAAAACAGAAATAATTTATATGTATTTACGACCACCAATACTTAAAAAATTAGAGCAAAAACTTATTGATGAATTACCATCTGGCGCTATTTTAATTTCTAATACATTTTGTTTACCATATCGTCAACCACAAGAAATAATTACTACTCAACAAGTTAAATTTAATAAACAAGTTAAATTTTTTATTTATTTATTTTAATTAGCTCTTTTGGCTAAAGCTAATCCGTAGACTTGTTTAGCTCCAGCTCGATGTAGCATTTTGGCTGCTTCTTGTAAGGTAGCTCCAGTAGTGAAAACATCGTCTAATAAAATAATCTGTTTATTCTTGATTTCGTTTGGTCTAATAACTTGAAAAGCGTTAGCAATATTCCTTTGCCGTTCTTTAGCGTTAAATTGCGTTTGACTTTGTGTATTTTTAACTCTTTTTAGGGCAGAGGTGTTAATTTTCCAAGGAAAATGTTTGTTTATTTGTTTGACCAATAGATTAGATTGGTTAAATCCGCGTTGTCGCTCTCGTTGCCAATAAAGCGGAACAGGAATTAATAATGTCGAAGAATCGGGTAGTAAATTTAATACTTGTAAATTATTCAATAGCTTAACCAATAACTGTCCCAATGGCTTAGCCAATGATCTAACACGTTGGTATTTGAAATTTGTAATAAGTTTTTTTACTAAGGGATGCTGATAATTAGTCGCAATCCACAAACTATTTAACGCTGATTTTTTTTGGCAATCTGGACAAGGTTGACCATTACTACTTGGTCGTTGGCAAACCGGACAGATAAAATGGTTAAACGAAGGAATTGTGTCTAAGCAATGATTACAAATCCAAACTCCTTCTTTCCCACAATCCAAACATTTAATTGGGAAAAGTAGATCAAGGAGAAAATTTTTTATTTTCAAAAAGTTAACCATATAGTTGCTTTTAATTGAATAATCTATTAAAATTATTATAGTATATCATTAAACATTAGAAAATGTTTTTTAAAAAGAAAAGTTATTTAGGAATTGATTTAGGAGCAAATAATATTAAATTAGTTGAACTACAAGCAAGTGGTAAACAATTTAAATTATTGACTTATGGTTATGTAGAAAAAACAGTGAGTGATATTGTTCGAGATTCTTCTGAAGATACAATAGAACAAACTGCTAAATTATTAAAAAAACTTTGCCAACAAACTAAAGTAAAAACACGGCAAGCTATCACTGGTTTACCTAGTTTTTCTGTTTTCTCTTCTACCTTTAATTTACCCAAAACCAAAAAAAGTGAGTTGATCGATAGAATTAGGGCGGAGGCGAGAAAGGTAATACCGGTCCCTTTAGAAGAAGTTGCACTAGATTGGAAAATTTTAAATAATAAAGAAAAGGATGCGCAAACAGTAACAGTCTTTTTGAATGCTGCACCTAAGAAATTAATTTATCGTTATCAAGACGTATTTCATCGCGCTGGATTAGAATTAACAAGTTTAGAAACAGAGGGTTTTGCTTTAGTGCGAACATTGATTGGTAAAGATCCAGGCAATATTTTAATTGTTGATAGTAGCGCAACTACAACTGATTTAATTTTAGTTCGACAAGGTATTTCTCTAAGTTGCCAAACAATTAATTTAGGAGGAAAAATAATTACGCAACAGATGTCTAAAATAATGGGGGTTGATAATAAAACGGCCGAACAATTTAAACGAGATTATAGTTTAGCCAACCAACCACTTCCAGAAATAATCAAACAATTATTACGACCGATTATTGATGCGTTAAAATATATAATAAAAGATAATGAACAACAAGACAAACCAATAGAAAAGATTATTTTATCTGGTGGATCCGCTTTTTTGCCTAATTTAGATAAGTATCTTTCTGAAACATTAAATATTAAAGTAATTATTGGTGATCCTTGGCATCGTTTAACTTATCCACAAGCGCTTCGGCCAATACTAAATGAATTGGCGCCTCGTTTTGCTATCTCTGTCGGATTAGCCTTGCGTGAATTAGAAAAATAAACTATTATTAATATAATTTATAATTTATAATCAAAGGTCGACTTAATAACATTTTGTTTATAATATTCAATATGAATAAAAAAGGTTTTACTTTAATTGAGTTATTAGTGGTCATTGCTATTATTGGCTTGCTTTCTACCTTGGCTATTGTCGCTTTAGGTGGCGCCAGAAGCAAAGCTAGAGACGCGCGCCGACTTTCTGATATTAAACAAATTCAGACGGCCTTAGATCTTTATTACGCTGATAATAACAGTTATCCAACAGTAGTATCTACTGGTGGAAAAATTGAAAGCGATGGTAATACGTATATGGTTTTAATTCCATCTAATCCTGAACCAAATAATGATGGTGATTGTTCAGCAAGTACTGATTATACTTATGCACAAACAGAATCAGGTGCTTCTTATACCATTGGTTATTGTATTGGTAGTAAATCAGGTGATTTAGATGCTGGAACACATACTGCAACACCAGCAGGCATTGTTAATGATTAATTTTAAAATAACTCAAGATCTTGAAATTATCCAGCCCCGCTTTTAGAATAAAAGTGGGGCTGGATATTTATTGACAATATAATTCATTTTAATAAATTACCAATGTTAATAAAAAAAAGCGGGAAGATAATTGTGTTATTAGACCAATTAATTTTTAGTGGTTTAGTTTTAATTATTGTTTTAACTCCGCTTTATTTTAATTTGGGTACTTTTGCTGTTTTTCAAATCGGTCGATTAACTTTGTTCCAAATAATTATTGCTATTATTATTTTGTTTTGGATAATCAAAATATTGCTTCAACAAAGAATTACGTTATTTATTCCAGTTAAATATTTACTGGTTAGTTTATTACCCTTATTTATTTTTGGCATTGGCACTATTATTTCTTTGTCTCCGCAATTAAGTTTCTGGGGATCCTATCGACGACGAATGGGTTGGCTGACCATGTTATATCTATGGTTATTTTTCTTTTTACTTATTCAAACGATCAGAAGTAAATCGCGGATAAAAACCTGCTTAAGCGCAATTTTAATTTCTGTTACCGTAATTATTGGCTATGCTTTAGTACAAAGTGTTGGGTTAGATCCTTTCCAATGGAAAGAAAATATTTGGCAATTACAACGGGTCTTTTCTACTTTGGGACAGCCAAATTTTTTAGCTAGCTATCTTTTATTGGTAACCCCGTTAATTTTAGTCGCTATTTTATTTAGCAAAAGATTTTTAATCAAGTTTTGTTTATCACTTTTATTTTTCTTTAGTATTTTGACTATTTATTTAACTTTAAGTCGAGGCGCTTGGTTGGGTTTATTGGGAGGAATAGCTGTTTGTTTTGGTTTAATTTATTTTATGCGTTTATGGCGAAAGAAGACAGTTAAAATAATACTTACTCTAATTTTATTTTTAGCTGTAATTGCTTGCTTGATTAATTATTATCAACCCAACTCAATTCTTAAAGAACGTTTACTTAGTTTTTTCCAGTCAAATAACAGTGGAATAATTATTCGTTTGAAATTATGGACATCAGCCAGTAAAATCATTGCTCAACGACCTTATCTTGGTTATGGATTAGAAACAGAACAATTTTTATTCATTAAATATTATCAGCCAGATTGGGCGATTTACGAATCAATCAATTTATTGCCAGATCGAGCGCATAATCGAATATTAGATCTGTTAATTGTTGGTGGTCTGTTTAGTTTATTCGCATGGTTGTTGTTTTGGGGCGGTACTATTTTAGCTGGAATAAGATATTTATTTCGGCAAAATAAACAGACAACTGGTTATTGGCATTGGCGATCCATTTTAGTCTTTGCTTTAATTATTGGTTTGATTAGTATCTTTATTTCGCATTGTTTTAGTTTTTCTGTTTTGACTACCGAATTATACATCTATTTGTTTTTAGCGCTAATTTTAGTATTAATTTATCCACATTATCAACGTAATATTTCTTTTAATTTTTCACGTCCTTTTGTTATTTGTTTAATTGTTAGCGGATTATTATTAACTTGTTTTACGGTTTACTTCTTTAGCTGGCGTTGGTTTTTGGCGGATGTTTATTATTATCAAGCACGTTTATCAGCGCGAAAAAATAATTGGACAAGAATGGTTGATAAATATCAGCAAACTTTAAAATTAGTATCAGAGGAACCATATTATCATCAACATTTGGCAGCCGATTTAATTAATCGATTTCAGTCAATTGCTCATTTACCGGAAGCAAAAGAATTTTTTGCCTTAGCTGAAGATAATTTACAGAAACTTCCTGTGTCAGCACAGAATATTAGCGCGTTAGTTCAACAAATGAAACTATATTCTTTATCTAATACTTATTTAAAAACAACAGATTTTTCTTTGGCTGAACAATTTTATCATCAATTACTTACCTTATCTCCTTTACGATCCCGTTCTTATTTAGAGGGGGGCCAACTTTATTTATCGGCCAATGACTGTCAACAAGCAATTAATTGTTTTTATCAGGCATTAACTATCGCTCCACCACTCAATCATCCACAAACTAATTTGCAACATGAAACGTTGATTAGACAAGAGCGGGGAGAAATTTATCAAGGTTTAGCGCGCGCTTATACCCAATGTCATCGTTTCGACGATGCTTTGCTTGTTTGGCAACAAGTGGTTCGTTATCAGCCAAAAAATATTTTAGTCCATAAAGAAATAGCCAATCTTTATTTACAAAAAGGAGAAATTGCTGAAGCGTTGAAAGAAAATCTACGTGGTTTATATCTCAATCCAACTGATTCGGTGTGGTGGTACGGTGCCGCTTTATTGGAGCGACAACAGGGTCATTTGATTAAAGCAAAAGAATACGCGCGTCAGGCGACGCAATTAGATCCCGACAATGAGCAAATTAAACAATTTTTAAATAATATCAAATGAGAATAGCTATTGATTGTCATACATTAGAAATCACCCATTGGGCAGGCAAAGAACAATTTGTTTATTCCCTTATTGAACAGTTGGGTAAAATTGATTTACGAAACAATTATTGTTTATATTTTCGTAGAAAAGTTTCTTTACCTCAATTACCTAAAAATTGGCGATGTAAATTTATTAATTTACCGACACCTTTGTGGCATATTGTTATTTTACTTGACGCTTGGATTAAAAAAACAAACGTTTTTTTTATTCCAGCAACCTATTTTCTTTCGGCAATTAATTTTCTTATTCCTTCGGTAATCGTTGTCTTTGATTTAACTCCCTTTTTATCCAAAACTAAAAAAACACACAAATTAAAAGTTCGCTTATTGGAAAAAATGTTTTTAGGATATTCAATAAAACGAGCAAAAAGAATAATTGCTATTTCTGATAATACTAAACAAGATCTAATTCATTTTTTTCCAATTGCGAAGCAAAAGACGATAGTAGTTCCTTTGGCTGTTCATCGACGTTATCGAGTAATCAAAGATAAAAATGCCATTAGAGAAATACTTAAAAAATATAATTTGCCCAATCGGTTTATCTTATTTGTAGGAACCATCGAACCTCGAAAAAACATTGTTCGTTTGATCAGAACCTACGCAATAATTGTTAAAAAAGGGGAAGCACCGCCATTAATTTTGGTTGGTAAAAAGGGTTGGAATTATCGAGAAATTTTTAAAATTGTCAAAGATTTAGCGTTAGAAAAAAAAGTTATTTTTACTGGCTATATTAGTGATCATGATTTGCCCTATCTTTATAATGCTGCTGATTTATTTATCTATCCTTCTCTTTATGAAGGCTTTGGATTACCATTGTTAGAAGCGATGGCATGTGGAACACCAGTGATTACTAGTAATGTTTCTTCTTTGCCGGAAGTGGTTGGTCAATCGGCATTATTAATTAATCCTAATAATATTTCTGAAATTAGTGACGCTTTAGAGCGACTATTGTCTGATTCTGTGTTGAGAGAAAGATTAAGTAGTGTTGGTTTAAAACAAGCCGAACTTTTTTCTTGGTCGAAAACAGTCGAGCAAGTATTAAAGATAATTACCGATGTCACGTAATCTTTTTAATGGACAAAGGCAGGGAAATAAAATAAAATTAAAATACAATTATAAATAATATGATTTGGCTATTTTATTTAATTACCTTTATTTTTGGCTTAGCAATGGGCAGTTTTTTAGACTGTTTAGTTATTCGTTTAGCCGAAAACAGGACAATGTTAGGACATTCTGTTTGTCCTTATTGTCATCATAAATTGAATTGGTTAGATTTAATTCCTTTATTTAGTTTTGTTATTTTTGGTGGAAAATGTCGGCATTGTCATCACCGACTTTCTTGGGAATACCCAATTACCGAATTAATAACCGGACTTTTATTTGTTTTAGTCGCTTTTCTTTTTGCTGGACAGAGTAATTTATTAATCTTAATTCGGAATTTTTTTATTACGAGTATTTTGGTATTTGTTTTTCTTTATGATTTAAAATATCAATTAATTTTAGATAAGATTGTTTTACCAACTATTTTAATTGTTTTTATTTTTAATTTATTAATTGGGTTACCATTAAAAAATTATTTATTTGCCGCGTTGGTGGTTACTTTATTTTTTGCTTTGCAATTTATTATTTCTCGCGGTCGTTGGATTGGCGGGGGAGACTTACGTTTAGGTTTTTTACTTGGTTTAATAGTTGGTTGGCCGGGGATTTTATTAACTTTGATTATTGCTTATGTATCTGGAACAATTATCGGACTATTATTGATTATTGCCAAACAGAAAAAGATGTCTTCTGCTGTTCCTTTTGCCCCTTTTCTTGTTTTTGGCGCATTAATTACTTTGTTTTGGGGATCGCAAATATTAAATCATTTATTTTATTTTAATCTTTAATAATGAATAAACAACAAATTAAAAAAAGAATTATTAAATTGAAAAAAGTGATTAGACATCATCGCTATTTGTATCATGTTTTAGATCGCCCAGAAATTTCTGACAGCGCGCTTGATTCATTAAAACATGAACTTTATCGATTAGAACAACAATATCCGGATTTAATTACCACTGATTCGCCGACACAGCGAGTTGGTGGCAAACCATTAGCTAGGTTTAATAAAGTAATTCATCCACAACCAATTCTTTCTATTGAAGATATTTTTAGTAAAGATGAATTAGTTGATTGGCAGAAAAGAATTGCTAAATTACTTCCCAGCAAAGTAAAAATAGATTATTTTGGTGAATTAAAATTAGATGGCTTAGACATTGTTTTAACTTACCGAAAAGGTATTTTAGTTAGGGCGGCTACTCGGGGTGATGGACGAGTAGGCGAGGATGTTACTCAAAATGTTAAGACAATTGAAGCAATACCATTAAAGTTAAGAGGCAAAAAAATACCAGACCGACTAGATGTACGCGGAGAAATTTTTATTTCTAAAAAAGATTTTGCTAAAATTAATCGTCGGCGCGCCAAAGAAGGTAAATCAGGCTTTGCTAATCCGCGAAATATGGCTGCTGGGAGCATTCGTCAACTTGATTCTAAAAT
>DAOWAM010000001.1 GCA_030634585.1 bacterium | reverse complement strand
TTCTATTTTATAGTTTGTTTAGGAGTTCATAATAATTTAAAGGGGCCCATAGTATAGTGGTAAAACACCTCCATGGCATGGAGGAATCGGGGGTTCGACTCCCCCTGGGTCCACCAATTAATTAATAATATGAAAATTGCTATTTCTGGGAGCATATCTTTTTTTAAAGAGATGCTCGAATTAAAAAATAAACTCGAAGCGCGAAAACATATAGTAATTATTCCTGCTGGCGCGGACAAATTCGCCAAGGGAATTATTGATACTAAGGATAAGTGGGAAAAAATAAAGCAGGATGTAATTCGAAGATATTTTGAAGAAATTAAAAAGGCAGATGCAATTTTAGTAATTAACAAAGATAAAAATAATACCAAGAATTATATAGGAGGCAATGGTTTAATAGAAATGGCTTTCGCGCATGTTTTACGTAAAAAAATATTTTTACTTAATGCTATTCCACAAATGAGATATACTGACGAAATTAAATTAATGCAACCAGTTATTTTGAACGGCAATATAAATAATATCTAATTTTTGACAGTTAATATTAGTAGACCAGTTTTATTAAAAATAAAACTGGATTTTATTTTTTAAAAAAATAAAACAGGGACTAATTCTTTGTTAGTCCCTGTGGATTCGCTTTACAAAATAGAAAAAGTTAACTGGTGAAAAGCTCGTCAAATTGTTGGTTAATGACGTTTTTTATTTTTTCCTCGCTAACGAAAGTTTTTACCAATCCCGGGAGATTGAATGTCAATTTCACCGTATTGTCGGTTACCAAAATATTTCCCGATATCTTGGTTCCTATAACCCCCCTTTTAACTTTAAAGGAAAAAGTCATATTATCACCGTTCCATTGCTTTTGAGCGTTTTTTAATTTTACTCCGCTGGGAAATTCCCGACGCATTAAAGCGATTAAGAAATTATCAATCTTTTTAATAGCCACCGCTTTTTCTGTTTTGTGTAAATAAACGATTTGCATAACTACCTCCTATTTAATTTTAAGTAATACATTACAGATTATAGCATAGACGCGGAAAGTGTCAATAGTAATCCTAAAAGCAAAAAATAATACAAAATATACAATTGAAATAATTGAACTTATCAATCTGATATATTAAAAAATTAGTAAAATTAAAATTATTATTTACAATCTAATTTGTTTTTAAATAAATCTGTTCAAATTTGAACAGATTTATTTGTCTAATTAGATAAATAATATTATGATATGAATATAACAAATGTCAATTATTATGAAATTAAACAAATTTGATTATCATTTGCCAAAAGAACTAATTGCTCAACAGCCGATTAAACCACGGGACCATTCTCGTTTAATGATTGTTGATCGACAAGCACAGACTATTCAACACGATTTTTTTTATCATTTACCTAAATATTTAACGAGCAATGATATTTTGGTACTAAATAATTCAAAAGTTATTCCGGCGCGCTTGATTGGACATAAACAAACTGGCGGAAAGGCGGAAGTCTTGTTATTAAGACAAATTGATCAGCAAAATTGGTCAGCATTAGTAAAACAAGGAAAAAATGGTCAAAAATTGATTTTTTCTAATCAAAAAGTAGATTTAACAGCGCAAATAAGCAAAAAATTAGATAAAGGCGCATGGCAAGTAACTTTTAATTTACAAGGAAAAACACTAGATCAAGCAATTAGACGGGTTGGTATTGCGCCTACGCCCCCTTATATTAAGCAATTATCTAATTTAGTTGATTATCAGACTATTTATGCTAAAACGGATGGTTCAGTTGCCGCACCAACGGCCGGTCTTCATTTTACGCCAGAATTATTTAATCGATTGAAAAAGAAGAGAATTCAGTCCCAATTTGTTACTTTACACGTAGGCTTGGGCACTTTTCAACCAGTACGAGAAGACGAAATTGAACAACATCAGATACATAGCGAATGGGCGGAATTAACTTCTCAAGTAGCACAAAGATTAAATCAAGCCAAACAACAGAATAAACGAATAATTTCGGTAGGAACCACTTCTACCCGAGTATTAGAGTTTTTTAGTGATCAACAAGGAAAATTGTCTCCACAACAAAATGAAATAGACCTATTTATTTATCCCGGCTATCAATTTCGTTTTATTGATGGATTAATTACTAATTTTCATCTGCCCAAATCTACTTTATTGATGTTGGTAATGGCTTTTGCTGGGCAAAAATTGATTAAACAAGCTTATCAACAAGCAATTAAACACAAATATCGGTTCTATTCATTCGGTGACGCGATGTTAATTATTTAAGAAAAATAATTTATTTTAATTTGTTGCGAAATATGAAATTACTTCTTCATTGTTGTTGCGCGCCTTGTACGGCGCCACTGGTCGAAAATCTATTAAAAAAACAATTGTTTCAGCGAGAGCAATTGGTTTTGTACTATTTTAATCCTAATATCCAACCAATTGAAGAATATCAACAGCGATTAGACTCGATGAAGCAAATAGCGGATTTTTATCAATTAGCATTGATTATACCGGATTATCAATCAGAAAAATGGTTTAAAGAAATTCAACAATCTTTACCTCGCCCACCGGTAAGTTATTTAGAAAATAGCGAACGTTGTTCTGTTTGTTTTCAGATTCGTTTGCGATCCACCGTACAATATGCGCAACAACACCATTTTGATTATTTCTCTAGTACTCTAAGTGTCAGTTTATATAAAAATGTTTCAGTAATAAAACAAATTGGTCAAGAGCTAACTAAACAATATAAAATAAATTTCTATCAATTTTCGGTTAATCCACAAGATGCTAAACAAAGGAGTATTGTGCTATCACATCAATTAGGACTTCACCGACAAAAATATTGTGGTTGTTTGTTTAGTCTTTCTAAAAAGAATAAGGTAAGATAAAATAATCCAGCTAAATAATTAATTGAAGAAATTCATTCTCTATTTTTACCTTAGAAAGTGGCACGTATGTTCCCACTGGTATCAGAATGTTCCACGTGGAACAAAATTAATAATGTAGAAAGTATTTTCAAAAGAAAAGCATTTTGATTGATTAATTCGTCTTTTTTAAATAATCAAAAATTAATAATCTAAATTAACAAATTATTTATTCTAACTATTTAATTAGCGCTAATTATTTAAATTGTTTTCGAGCATCTTTCTAAACACAATATAGGATCAATATTTTTTATTATTTTTAAATTTCATAATTTAAGTTTCATTGGAATCTTTACAGGGGCGTAGATAAAGAAAATAAAAAAGTATCTTAAAAAATAGCCACATTGTTTAAATAGAATAGTGACGGTGGATAACTATTTGCTTAATTTAAAAATAATTGATAAAATAATATTAGGATATCTTATCAATAAAATATTGTAAATTAAGCAATAAAGACAAAAGGTATCAAAATTATAAAATAATCTTAATACAGAAGCAAGATAATACTAAATTAAAAAAGATTTAGGGATCTAATTAATCTAACTTAATAGTAAACATATCTATCAGATGTTTCTATTAATATCATATTTATTAAAACATAACAAAAATGACTAAGTTAAATAATGCTATTTCAATTCCTCGAGTTTCGTCTGACTTTGTTGATGGATTGATTTGTGGAATAGGATCTTTTCTTTGGGTTACCCAAGTTAGTAGTCTACGGAAACAACGACAAAAGATTGCCGTTTTTCAGATTAAAGTAAAGAGTGATAATCAAGAAGTTCTTTGGATAATTAAACAACATTTAGGACTTGCCGAAACAATTCATCTATATCAGACAGGAAAACAAAGTTTTTCGTTATTAATCGTCCGTAAACGACGAACAATTGAACAGATTATCATTCCCTTTTTTAACAATAGATTATTCGGCAGTAAAAAGAAACAATTTGAACAATGGAAACAAAAATTTCTTAAGGAAAAAGAAAACTGGCAATATCATTATATTTCATATTTAAAATAATTTAGTAATTTGCTATCTAATGAAATATGAATAAGCGCCGTTAAATAATTTGTAAAATAAAATAGGGGATTGACTGTTGTCATTCCCCTATTTGTTTTTCAGTTTTAATCCCCATCCTTTATTCTAATTGTTTTTAAAAATTGCTCAACGCGGAAATTATTAATTGCCACAGCTACTCGAATATCAGGATTTATTTGAAAATAAGCGAAAGCCAAGCCAGTTAATTGTCCCTTTTTGTTAAAGACACCTGAACCAGAAATACCCTGCGAAGCGGGAATATTAATATAGAGATAATCTTTATTAGTAAGAACTGTATTAACAATCGTTCCGCTAAAAAATAATTTTACCCAGAATGATCTCTCAGCATCATCCGATTGATGACGTAAAAAACATGGCATAAAAACTGTTTCCGTTGGCTGGACAGTAGAGAACTTAATTGGCTCAACTTGTGGTAACGTGCTTTTTTCTCTTTTGGTCAGCTTATCTAGCTTGATAATCGTCGAATCAATGTTTGCGCTTGAATGATAAGTCGTGTCTTTTTTGCGCAACACAAGTGTCTTTTCAGTTCCGTAAAAATAAATCAT
The DNA here is from genome assembly GCA_030634585.1 of bacterium. Lineage (GTDB taxonomy): Bacteria > Patescibacteriota > Patescibacteriia > UBA2591 > DAOWAM01 > DAOWAM01. Next base: position 25,215 of record DAOWAM010000001.1, on the reverse strand, counting down.
TACAACAGTTTGGCTATTTAATTCTGTCTCATTGACTAAGTGTTTAACTGTTAAAATCATATTCGATTGAATCAAAATACCTTGACCATAGTGAGTTTTTAATTCCCCGTCTTTCTGTTTATTAATAACTGAAATCATTACCATTCTTTGGATAATACTCTCTCTGATTTCTGTCGGCAAGATTTCTGGCGATAGAACTTGATTTTTTTCTGTGTCTGTGGACATCTTTTGGATAATGCTCTCTATGATTTCTGTTGGCAAGATTTCTGGCAATAGAGCTTGATTTGTTTCTGTGTCAATTTGAGCGAAAACGATAGTCGAATTGATTATTACTAAGAATAAAACAATTAGAACGAATCTAAACTTTTTCATTTCATACCTCCTTTGGTTTTTTATTTTCTTTATTTTAATCTTAATCAATAATCTTGTCAAATCTTATTGAAATAACGTTACACGTATCCCAGTATACAATATTTGTGCTTGACAAAAAAGATTCAAAAAATTATAATATTATTGATTGATAAAGTTCAATAAAGAACTTTAAACTTTAATAATCTAAAGGAGGTTTTAGATGAGAAAGGTTATTGTTATTCTAATAATCGCAGTCGTTTCTTTATTTGTTTTTTTGCCAGTGAATGTTTATGGCTTCAGAAATAAATTCATTGAACATCAGTTTGAATGGCGAGTGGTGAAAACAGAACATGCAGACATTTATTTTCCCAAGGAACTTACTTGGTTGTCGGGCGAATTTGCAAAAATTACCGAAGATGTTTATCAAACATATTCGACTAAGATTTTTGCTAATTTTAGTTGGCCAGTGGAAGATGTGCAAGGCAATACAACGACAAAGACAAACCTAGTTGAGAGCTGGGGACCAGAAAAAATTAATCTCTGCTTTTATCCCGTACACAGTCGGTTTGGCCGGTCACAAAGAATATTGGTAGAAGTAATTTTACCACCAGGTGTACAAGGTTTTATGGAACGAGCGGGTTTAAGAGGGGCCATACCGTATCCTGGTGATCTAGAGGAATTTAAGGGTACTGTATCGCATGAGATGGTTCATATTTTCCATTTTGTTTTTTTAAAGGAATTAGCGAAACAACAGGGTAGAAGAAAAAGTATTGCTGGTGCAATGCCACTTTATTTTACTGAAGGATTCGCTGAATTGATTTCTCGTAAATACTTTGTTGGTGTCCATACGGCGCGAGGTGCTGAAGTCCAGAATTATTTACGTCAAAGAGTGATCAATGGAGACATTCCTTATCTTAGTGCATATACTGGCGGTTTTGATGTTTATGCGTTCGGTTTTTGTTTTCTGAACTATCTAGATACTAATTTTGGTGGGACAGCAAAGTTAATTGAATTAATGTTCAATGATTTTGACTATACGAAAACGTATGGTGTTGATTTGAACCAACTTCAAACGTGGTGGAGAGAATGGTTGCAACTTAGGTTTTTTGTCGATATTTATCATACGGACAATACCTCGGTTGAAAAAGTTGATTTACCTGATTTGTCAGTAGGAAGCAGATATGATCAAGGAAAAATAATTCGTTATACCAGGGATAAAATATACGGTTTACGGATAGAGGTAATTAACGTAGAACCAAAGACGGAAGGCTCTTCTCTTGCTTATTCTTCAACCAAGATTTTTCATTTGTTTGAAGATCAGAGCGGATATATTCGTTATTGGCAAAATACAGTTGACCAACAAAATGATTTGGCGGCAGTGGTGATTTCTCGTTTAGGAAAAGACGAGTTAAGAATTTATGATACAAGTCAGCCAAAGAAAACAATGTTAATGAAAGAATTTACTTTACGAAATGACAATATCATTACTATCAGCTCAGTCAATTTCGTCAATGATGAAGAAATTCTTTTTGAAGGAACCAGTCAATCAGGAATAAGCGATATTTATCTTTATTCTTTCAGATCGAAAGAACTTATCAAACACACCGATGATCACTATTGCAATCGTTATCCAACGATGGGAAAAGATGGCGCAATCTATTTTATTTCCAATTATCGTGTTCAAGGTAAACAAGGGATTTATTGCTTGCAGGACAATCAGATTAAAGAAATCTATTTGTCTAATGAAGGAGAATGTATCCAACAATTGCGAATTTCGCCCCAAGACAGTAAATTAGCTTTTACTAGCATTGATTTTGATAACTCTCGACAGATTAAAGTAGTTGATCTAACTACTGATCAGTTGTATACGGTGTATGATAATATAACACAAGGAGTTAGTGAATTAATTGATTGGGAAAATGAGCAAACCTTATTTTGTTCGATTAATCATCAAGTAAAGAGATTGGTAGTTGACTTAACAACAGTTGCTAAGAATGATGTGGTTGACATTGATATTCTAGCGATTACTACTACTACTTGCTGGACAATAGAATCTGCGGTAGAGACAGAAACACCTGTATTCAAATATCTTTATCCGGTAGTGTTGAGGAAGCAAAGAGTTTTTGAAGATCATTTGGTCGTAGCAGTTGCTGGTTGTTCAACGGTAACCGGTGAACAGGCAATAACCGTGGATGCACAAGGAACAATTGACCAATATGGATTTCTGGGTATAATTGGCTTTAGTAAATTTGATTTTCGAAGTAGATTGGAAAAGAAATATACCTTATCATTAAATGGCCAGATAAAATCAGCCATGAAAGATGGAAAGATTGTTTCTTTTAAAGACACCCGTTTAGACGTAATGGTGAGCTTGTTTTATCCACTTGACTTTGAAAATGGTTTTGAATTGGATGTAGGGACTGGCTATTTAAAAAGGGACTATGATTTTAGGCGTCACAAGAAAATACTCATTGTGAATACAGCCGATCAGAATCAACCAACAGTCAACATATTGAAAGGCTTGATTGTCAGTAATCGATTTGCTTTCTTCCATGACAGCAGCTTTCTTGACTATCGAGGCCAAAGAGTGCGCGGTAGTAAAATAAAATTCGAATTAATTCAGTTACAAAAGATTGGTTTGAATCGAACAATTCACATAGAGGGATACTTTGAAGGAGATATTCGTCAATATTTTCAATTGGGAGCTAGAACTACTTTAGCAACCAGAATATTTGTCTTTCATCCTCTTAATGAATCAGAAGATAGGATAATTCTGTTGAATGAAACTGAGAAGAGAGCAGATTATCGTCGAGGGACGCGTTTGGTATCTTTCGATGTTGAATTGAGATTTCCTTTATTGAACTGGGCTGGATTTTCTCTAGCTTGTGGTCCAGCGAATCAAGGACTCCTGTTTCAAATAGACGGTAGCCTTTATTACCATGTTGGTAGCTTATATGGAGACAATGAAAGTATGAGCGATAAATGGTTGGTTAAAAAAGGATACTCCATATCTATTCGTTTGGGTGGTCCGTTTTGTTTCCGCTGGGATAGATATCAGCAAACTTATCAGCGCGAGAAAAAGTCATTTTACCGACTCAGTAGCGGTTTTTATTTCGATTGGTAATTTCTCATTTATAATTTTTTGCTTAATTGCAAGAAAATTACCCCTCACCATATTATGGTGAGGGGTTTTATTTTTTTATTTCTTGTGGTAATATATTAATAATAGAAAATAATCTGATTATCAATGTCTTATCAATCTAAAATTACTAAAGCAATTATTCCGGTGGCCGGGTTAGGTGTTCGTTGGTTACCAATCAGCAAAGAGATTCCTAAAGAAATGTTACCCATTATTGATCAACCAGTAATTCAACACATTGTTGAAGAGGCTGTACAAGCGGGAATTAAAGAGATCGTTTTAATTACTAGTCGACCAAAACGAGAAATTGAGGATTATTTTGATCGTAACTTTGAACTAGAATATTATTTACAAAGAAAGAAAAAAATTAAACTGGGAAAACAAATTAAATCAATTTCTCGTCTAGCTAAGTTTGTTTATTTACGTCAACCTGAACCGGCTGGTGCGGGAGATGCTATTTTGTTAGCTAAACATTTAATTGGTAATGAATCTTGCGCTATTTTGTTTGGCGATGATATAATAAATAATCAACCAAATTGTTTACAGCAATTACTATCTGTTTATCAGCAATACCATAGTTCGGTAATTGCCGTTCAGCATGTAGCCAAAAAAGAAATTTCGCATTACGGAATAATCAAGGGAAAAAAGATTAAACCAAATCTCTATCAATTATCACGGATTATAGAAAAACCGTCGATTAAGCAGGCTCCTTCTAACTTAGGTGTAGTTGGTCGTTATATCGTTACCCCATTAGTAATTGAATTATTAGCCAAGTTCAAATCGCAACAAAAAGACGAATTTGGATTTACTAACGCTTTACAAAAAACGATCGCTTATCAGCCAGTTTATGCTTGTCAATTTACCGGTAAACGATTTGATTGCGGTAGTAAATTGGGCTGGTTAATGGCTAATTGTCATTTTGCTTTACAACGGTCTGAAATGAAACAATCGTTTAAACAATATTTAAAAAGAATATTATAATCATATGTTAACAAAAGTTAAACCAAAAATGAAAATTAAGATTTATAGCTTGATTTTAATCACGGTTTTTTTAATAACCAGCGGTCTTGGTTGCCGTTGTACCTCTGAAAAAGTAAAAGAGGCATCGGAATCAATTACACTTAACTATTGGACTGTTTTAGATAATCAAGATGATTTTGGAAAGATTATTAATGATTTTCGTTTAGTTCATCCTAATGTTGTGGTCAATGTCAGAAAATTCTATTATGAAGAATACGCACAAGCGTTATTAGAAGCATGGGCAATAGATAAAGGACCAGATATTTTTTCTATTCCCAATACTTGGATGACTGATTATCGAAAATATATTATACCGATGCCGGCAGTAATGGAATTACCATTTACTTTTGAGCAAGGAACGATTAAAAAAGAAAAAGTAACCGAAATAAGAAAGATAAATGGTTTAACACGTTTAGAGATTAGAAAAAGTTTTATTGATATAGTAGAAAAAGATATATTTTGGCAGAATCAGATTTACGGGTTGCCATTAGCAGTAGATAATTTAGTTCTTTATTATAATCGAGATTTATTAAATAATGCTGGTATTGCCGATTCGGCAGACAATTGGACTGATTTTGCCCAACAAGTAAAAAAATTAACACTAGAAGATGGACAAGGAAAAATAATCCAATCTGGCGTTGCTTTGGGAACTAGTAATAATATTAATAATTATTTTGATTTATTATCTTTATTAATGATACAAGGTGGTGCTTCAATGATGAATGAACAAGGACAAGCAATTTTCAATTCCCCTTTAATAAATAATAAATCTTATTTTCCTGGACAAGAAGCACTTCGTTTTTATACTGACTTTGCTAATCCAATCAAAGAAGTATATAGCTGGAATCAGAATTTGCCTAACGCTTTTGAATCCTTTATCCAAGGTAAATCAGCTTTCTATTTTGGTTATTCTTATCATTTACCGTTGATTAAGGCACGCGCGCCAAAATTAAATTTTGATTTAGCGCCAGTACCACAGATTGCTGATTCATTACGAACGGCGAATTATGCTAACTATTGGATAGAAACAGTTTCTAAAAAAACAGAACACTCTGATGTTGCTTGGGGTTTTCTTAAATTTGCCACGGATATTAAAAATGTTCCTTCTTATTTAGATCAAACAAAAAAACCGACTGCTTTGCGTGGATTGATTAAACAACAATTAATTAATATTGATTTACGATCGTTCGCTCAGCAATTATTGACTAGTCACTCATGGTATCAAGGTAATGATTATCAATCTGCTCAGCAGATCTTTTCTGAAATGATTGACGCTATTTTAACTGGAAGGTATAATGATAAAAATAATCCGTATCAAGAATCTATTAATCAAGCGGTTAGAAAAATTAATCAGTTGTTATAATCAGCAGTAGATTAAAAAACAATGATAATAAAAAGAAATAGCAAAATTATTTTAATTAGTTTATTTTTAATAATTACTTTATTATTTTTAAGTAATATTTCTTTAGCACGCGCGGAAACGATAACAGCCCGAGGTGTTTTTCTTTCAGGGGTATCAAACGAATGTTATAACGCCGGAGATTGCGATTTTCAGGATATTATGGGAATGATTGTTAACATTGCTAAAGTAATCTTGAAAGTAGTTGGCGCTATTGCCTTAGCGATGTTTGTTTTAGGCGGATTATTATGGTTAACTTCAGCTGGTAAACAACAACAAGTAGCCAAAGGAAAAAAGATATTAGTTAATGCCCTGATTGGATTATTTATTGTTTTTTTTGCTTGGTCAATCATCGCTTTGTTAGGTAATGTATTAGGTATAAGGTCCGAATATCAATTAGAAAAAATTAATATTCCCGCGACTATTCCTGATGATTGTGGGCATACTGATGATACCGAAAATTACAAATGTATGATCAAAGAAGATTGGGAAGTATGTGAAGGAGATGGCTTGTGTATTTGTAAAGAGAACCATTGCGGAATAGGGACAGAGAAATGTTGTAAATAAAAAAATAATATAATTTAATCTTAAATTTATGTTTACAAAAACAAAAAAAATCTATTTATTGATTGTCTTATTTGGTTTGTTTTTTTTATTAGTTGGACCAGCGTTAGCGGTTGAGACCGATCTTGGCGAAGTAGCACCGATTAAAATTAGTACTATTTCTGGTTTAAATCAAAAAGTAGGAGCAATTATCAAAATAATCTTGGGAGTAGTTGGCGCGTTGGCGTTAGTCATGGTAATTTATGGCGGTTTTATGTGGATGACTTCTGGAGGAAAAGCGGATCAAGTAAAAAAGGGTAAAGATACTTTAGTTTGGGCAGTGGCCGGATTAGCGCTAATTTTTTTCAGTTACGTCTTAGTTAATTTTGTCATTACGGCGATGACTACTGGTGGAAATAGTTCAAGCCCAAATAATCCAAATAGTAGTTCTAATAGTCTTATTTGTGGAGGTGATTGCACTATTCCATGTGATTGTGAAAGTTTGGGCGTAGGTTATACCTGTTTGGTGCCCGGAACATTTTATGCCGATGATTATGATTGTCAGACACGTCATTGTGGTTGTGGACCGGAAGTTTGTTGTAAAAAGGGATAAGGAATATATTTTTTAATATTAGGCGAGAATCTGGGATAGTATCTTTAAACTAATTTGTGCCAATTTATTGCTTTAATAAAATAAATAGTTTAAAATAAATATAACAAAATAATAAAACAAAGGTCGAATTAAAAGAATAAAAAACAAAAAATTTATTAATATTTTAATTAACAAAATTTATGAATAAAAAAACTAAATATTTTTTGGCTGCTTGTTTAGCTTTGACAATTTTGATTATTCCTTTATTAACTATCCATGCACAATTAGGCGATGCCCAAGGTATGTTAACAGAAACTATAGCAGATACAGGATTAACGACAACAAGTTTACCCCAGGTAATCGGCAATATTTTAAAAGTTGTTCTTAGCTTCTTAGGATTAATTGCTTTAATTATTATCGTTTTTGGTGGATTTATGTGGATGACAGCGGGTGGCGCGGAAGAAAAAGTAAAAAAGGCAAAAGATTTAATGATCAATGGTGTTATTGGTTTAGTGATTATCGTTTTAGCTTACGCTATTGCCGGCTTTATTATTGAATCGATTATTACTGCAGCTGGATAATACAGCATAATAATCTTTGATAAAAGTTAACAATATGAAATTAAAAAGGATTTTAAGAATAAGTTTGTTAATCTTAACAGTGGTAATGTTATTATCTCCAATGTTTTTAGTATTGGCGGATGAATACGGATTAGACGAAACAGCCTATTCGGCTGGGTTACAAACAAATCGAACAATACCCCAAATTGTGGGAAAAGTGTTACAAACGGTGCTAAGTTTATTGGGATTGATCGCTTTGATTATTATTATTATTGGCGGATTTCAGTGGATGACTGCGGGTGGAAATAAAGAAAAAGTGGAAACAGCGCGGAAACTAATGATTAATGGTCTAATTGGTTTAGTAATCATCGTATTTTCTTACGTGATTGCTACAGCGGTAATTAATTTATTGACTGGCCAGTCATTAGTCGCACCAACGACAACAACACCACCGACATAGTCAGCAGATAATTTATTCGAAAAATTCAATTGATTAAAAAATAAAAAACCGACCTCAACATGAATGAGGTCGGTTTTTTATATTCTAAAAGATTATTTTTTATTAATTAATTGCTTGAAGTATTCTATTTCTTTAACCGGTATCGGATCAATGTTTTTTGATATTGCTAAATAAAAACTAATCCAGTCACCCAGTAGAATACAAGAGAGTAGTTGTCCAATTTGGGTAGACGCTGAAGATTTTACTAAGTAATAATTAATTTTATATTTTTTAAAACGGTTGATTAATAAATTTATAATTTTTTGATTATTTTTTTGATAAAATTTACTTTGCAATAAAAAAACAAAAAAATTATTAGTTTGTAAAGTAGAAATCGTTTCAATAAAGTTGTGACATAATTCTGGGCAAGCTAAAGAAAAAGCGATTTGCTTACCATTCTCAGCAAATTGAGTTTGCCAGCGATAAGAGACGGGCGTTAAAAAATCAGCGCTAATAATTAATAGACAATGATTACTTAAACGTTGACCTAATCGTTTGGCTAAGTTGGTTTTTTTTGTGGATTGTTTTGGAATAAGATCCTGATTAAACTTAGTTAATTGATTAATTATTTTTTTAATTTCATCATTTGATAAAGTGATTAATGCCAATTTTTTAAAAATAACCAATAAACCAAAAAATAACCAACTTAAAGCAACCCGTGGCGGAGACAAGTAATCAATTTTAAAATAAGGAATGGCAAGTTTTTTTGCTTGATTTAATAATTGTCCGCCACTGCTAATAACTAATATCTTTGCCTTTTTTTGCCGAGCTTCTTTCAAACAAGAAATAACTTCTTTTGTTTGACCAGAATAACTAACTAGAATAACTAAACTGAGCCGTTTAACAAAAGAGGGTAATTGATAATTATGAACAGGGACTACTGGACATTTAGTCGGCAAATATTTAATTAGCTCACCACTAATTCCGGAGCCACCCATTCCGACAATAACAATTTCCCGAATTTCTTGGTAGGCGGAGGGTATTTTTAGTTGTTTTGCTTGCTGGTAGGCTAACAGGCATTGTTGGGGAAAATTTGCTAAATGATTAGCCATAGCTTGCTGATTCAATTTTTTAATTGATGACGAGGAGTTCAACATAATTTTATTAAATAGTCTTTAATTAACTTGGATAACAAAATTTCATTTTGTAATTCAAAGTTATTATAACTGATTTAACTTTATTATTCAAATAAAATGGCACGGGTTTATTTTTAATTGTAAAGAGGGGTTAATTTTGTTATACTTAAATAAAATAATGTTAATTTAATTTTTATGTCTGGACATTCAAAATGGTCACAAATAAAAAGAAGTAAAGGAGTAACCGATGCTAAACGTGCCAAACTTTTTACTAAATTGGCGCGAGTGATTACTGTTACAACACGAGAGGGAGGAGAAGATCAGGATACTAATTTTAAACTTCGCTTAGCAACTGAACAAGCTAAACAAGCCAATATGCCAAAGGAAAATATTATGCGAGCAATTAAGCGAGGCAGTGGCAAATTAGACGAAGGAAAAAAGATAGAAGAAATTACTTATGAAGCTTATGGTCCAGGCAAAGTGGCCTTATTGATTCAAGTAATTACTGATAACCGTAATCGAACTATTAGTGAATTAAGGCGGATTTTATCACAAAGTGGTGGACAATTAGCTGAATCAGGAAGTGTTGCTTGGATGTTTAAATGTTATGGATTGTTAATTATTGATCATTGTCAAAAACAGGTTGTTAATTTAGATGATTTTGAATTACAAATTATTGATTGGGGGGCAACAGAAATGAAGGCGAAAGAAACAGATTTGTTTATTTACACTAATCCTCAAAATCTAACAACACTCAAACAGAAAATCGAACAACAAAATATTAAGATAACTTCTTCGGAATTAATTTGGGAAAGTAAAAATAAAATAACGATGGAACGCGCAGAAGTAAAAGAAAAAATAGATAGGCTACTTGATCAATTAGATGAACATACGGATGTCAATGAGATTTATACTAATCTTGAAGAGTAAAAATATTTTCAAATAAAAAAGACGGTTTTTAAATTTTTAATTTGAAAGAAAGCAGTGATAATTTTAGGCATTAATCCAGGTACAGCCACAACTGGTTATGCGCTATTAAAAAGAACTGCTGATAAAAAAACAATCGAGATTCTTGATTATGGTATTATTACTACTTTACTCGAACAACCAATTAGTCAACGATTTGCCCAGATTTATCGAGAGATTAGCCAATGGATTAAACAATCTAAACTCGTTAGTGTTACTGTGGAAAAGGTTTTTTACCAAGAACGTAAAAACGGCGATGTGAGTGGGACAAACAGAAGGCGTCGTTTTATTAATTGCTGAACAGTTTCATTTAGCAATCAAAGAATTTACACCTTTAGAAATTAAGCAAGCATTAATTGGTTATGGTTAAGTGTCTAAGCGACAAATCCAAGAGATGATACAACATTTATTAAAATTAGAATAAATTCCTTCACCCGATGACGCGGCCGACGCTTTTGCGATTGTCTTAACTTATTTACAAACCAATTTTTTATTAAAAGGATAAAATGTTATTTAAAGAGAGAGTCAAAAAATTAATTGTTTTAAGTCGGCGTGTGATCAAAGATTGCGCTTTAGAAAATGGAGCAATTGTGGCGGCCAATACTGATAAAAGTTATGTTCCTAGAAACGCGGCTAATTATCGTTGGGTTTGGCCACGTGATGCCGCTTTTATTATTTATGCGGCCGATTTACTAAAACTATCCATAGCTGAACCCTTTTTTTCTTGGTTAGAGACAAATTGTCAGGACTTGCAACGAGAAAAACGACTTTATGGCAATTACGCGACCAATGGACGCAAAGGAAGTATCGCTTATTTTGAACCAGATCAAATGGGAACAATGTTGTGGATAATCCAACATCATTTTGAAACGAAGAAACGACAAAACAAAAAATTTGTTAATTTAGTTAATTGTTTAGCAGACGGGTTAGTCAATATTTGGGATAAAGATCATTTTTCAAAGCATACGGTTGATCTTTGGGAAGAGGGTCATCGACAGACGTCTACTACCATAAAAAATAATTTTACTTATTCTCTCGCCGCGTGCGCGCGAGGACTCTTATCAGCTGACACAGACACTTCTAATCATATTTGGAAAGAAACTGCCTTACAAATGATTGAACAAATTAATCAAGCGTATAATCAAGAAGATGGTTATTTTTATCGTAATCGGGGCAAATTAATAGATAAAAATGTTGATAGTTCTTTATTGGGATTGATTTGGCCATTTGCGATCTATGATATCGATGACCCAAAAATAGTTAAGATGGTAGATAAAATAGAAAAAAATCTAGTAGTTAATGGTGGTGTTCATCGTTACCAATTTGATTATTATGACGGAGAGGGTTCAGCGCAAGAAGGGAGCGGTGGTTGGCCAATTCTTAATTTTTGGTTATCAATTTATTGGTCATTAAAAAAAGATAAGAAAAAAGCTTTAGCTTATTATCGATGGGTAATTATGCGACTTGAATCAACAGACGGTTATATTCCAGAACAGATTTTCGATGATTTTAGAATAGGAGTTTATCCATTGGCATGGTCACATGCTATGTTTGTGATTGCTAGCCACTTTTTAGGATACCTTTGAAATGCAAAATAAAAGAATAAAATAAGAAAACAAAACAAAAAAATAATCATTGAATGTTAATTTTGTTTTGGGAACATTGTCTATATGTATCGATTTATTTGATTTTGTAAGATTTATTTTTATATAATTTATGAATAAATTAAAGATTGTTCATGTTGCTTCAGAAATCTCTCCCTATATTAAAACGGGTGGATTGGCTGACGTAGTACGTTCTTTGCCACGTGCCTTGAAAAGATTAGGGCACCAAGTAATTGTAATAGTACCTTATTATCAAACAATCAAACAAGGAAAATTTAAATTAGAAAAATTAAATTATCAAGAAGAGATAATTTTGAATGGATATAGTTATCCAGTCAGATTTTATAAAACTATTTCTTCTGATAAATATCCAATTTTTTTTATTGAACAAAAGAAATTATTTACTTCTCGGCATAAAATTTATGGTTATCCAGATGATGGTCTGCGTTTTTCATTGTTTAATCTAGCTACACTAAAATTATTAACGTTAATAAAATTTAAACCGCAAATAATTCATTGTCATGATTGGCAGGCAGGATTGATACCTAATTATTTACAGATAAGTCGGCGGTATCAAAAATTATTTAAAAATACGGCCACACTTTTTACTATTCATAATCTTTTATGGCAAGGACCATTCGATTGGTGGAGAGTGCCACCCGAACATAAAGATAACGGACAAGGTTTACCTAGTATTAAACCAAAAAGAAATCGTTGGCTTAATTTTACTAAACGAGCTATTCTATACGCAGATATAATTAATACAGTTAGTGAACGTTATGCGCAAGAAATCCTAACTAAAAAATATGGTGAAGGGCTAGATAAATATTTACGTCGGCGACAAACGGATGTCCATGGTATTATTAATGGAATTGATTATAAAATTTTTAACCCTCTTTTTGATAAAAATTTGTATTATTGCTATGATTATGACTCTTTAGATAAAAAGAATAAAAATAAAACAGCATTACAAAGAAAATTATCTTTAAAAATTGGACGAGATATTCCGATGATCGGGATTATCAATCGATTGACAGAACAAAAAGGTTTTGAATTAATTATACAGATCACAGATTATTTATTAAGAGATAATTTACAAATTGTGGTGGTTGGTAGCGGTAATAAAAAATATCGTGATTTTTTTCATAAATTAGCCAAAAAATATCCACAACAAGTGGCGATTATCACTCCTTTTTCCGAAAAAATGTCGCGTCGAGTTTATGCTGCTAGTGATTTATATTTAATGCCGTCTCGTTTTGAGCCGTGTGGGCTCTCACAGATGATTAGTTTACGTTATGGATCGGTACCAATTGTCCATCAAACTGGTGGTCTATCTGATACAATCACCAACTTTAATCCACAAACTGGTCGGGGCAACGGTTTTGTTTTTAAAACTTATGACCCTATTACTTTATTATTATCTATTAATCGAGCTTTAGAAACTTATAAATATTCACGAATTTGGGAACATTTGGTTTGGCGAGCAATGCGCCAATCGTTTTCTTGGCAATTACCGGCTAAAAAATATGTTGTTCTTTATCGCAAAGCGATTCGACAACATAAAAAAATGACCAGGTAAAAAAGAAAGAATTTCTATTATTGTTATTTCATATTATAAAATATGTACTGGACTAATTTATTACATATTTATCAGCCAATTTGGCAAAAGCCAGCGATGCTACAACGAATTATTCGGGAAAGTTATCAACCAATTATTGATTGGCTAATAAAACATCCACAGATTAATATTACTTTAAATATTCAAGGCGTTTTAGTAGATTTGTTGGCCAAATATGATAAACCGTTATTGAATAAAATAATTTTATTAGTTAATCGACAACAAATAGAATTAACTGGCTCGGCTCAATATCATGCTTTTTTACCTTTATTATCGAAGACAGAAATTGTTCGACAAATTAGATTAAATGAGCAAACGTTATCTAAATATTTTAAACAAAAGTTTTTACGGCGAGGATTCTTTTTGCCAGAGATGGCTTATCATCCAAAAATTGTGTCTCTTTTAGAACAAATAGGTTATCAATGGATAATTTTAGATGAAATTGCTTTTTCTGGTAAAATTGGCCAAGTTAATTTTAATCAAGCGTATCAAATCAAAACAACAAAAATCAAGGTGGTTTTTCGTCAGCAAACAGTTAGTAATTTTTGGCACAGTGGAGCAATAAAAACAATCACAGATTTTTGGCAACAATTAACCAAAGATAATCGAATCAAAAATTTCTTAATTACCGCTTGTGATGGAGAAAACCTAGGACATCATCAACCAGCAATGTTACCACTTTGGCAACAAGCAATTAGTAGTCAAAGAGTAACTACATTAACTATTTCTCAATTATTAGCGAAATATAAAAAAACAGTTTTTGTGGAGCCGGTAAAATGTAGTTGGGCTAGTCGGGAAATTGAGTTACAAGACGGCATTCCTTATTTGCTTTGGCAAGATCCAAATAATCCAATCCATCAATTACAGTGGCAATTAACTAATTTGGTGATTAAAGAAATTACTAAACAACAAAAAGATATTAACTATTTAATTGCCAGACGAAAATTAGATCGCGCTTTATTTTCTTGCCAGTATTGGTGGGCATCAGCTAGTCCATGGTGGGAGCCCAAATTTATTCGACAAGGTGCCAAGGAATTAATCATCGCTTATCAAAGCTTAAATCAACCAGCAAATAAAATCTCAAAATTGCTTATTAATATAAAAAACAAGATGTATCAACAAATCGAACAGTGGGAGAAAGTAGGTGTTCCGCAAAAAATTAAACAAGCTTATCTACATGGTGAAAAAACAAACCATTATTTTAGTGGTAAAATAATTAATTAATTATTTATTTATTATGTATTGGATTAATTTTTTACATTTTTATCAACCTTATAATCAACAAGCCGATATTTTAGAAAGAGTAGTCAATGAAAGTTATCGACCAATTATTCGTGGAATGAAAGAAAATCCGGTAGCAAAACTAACCATTAATATTAATGGTTGTTTAACTGAATTATTAGCCAAACATGGTTATCAAGATGTGATTGATGATTTGAAGAAGTTAGCGCAAAGAAAACAAATTGAGTTTACTGGTTCGGCTCAATATCACGCTTTTTTGCCATTGTTGCCGGAAACAGAAATTAAGCGTCAAATTGAACTAAATATTAGTACGAATCAGAAATATTTTGGTTCGGCTTATCAACCACTTGGATTTTTTTCACCAGAATTAGCCTACAATAAAAAATTAGCTAACATTGTTAAACAAATGGGCTTTGATTGGATGATTGGTGAGCAATTGGCTTGGCCTGATAAGCGAATAGATTTTAGTAAAATTTATCAGATTACCAATTTATCAAATTTTTATTTTTTATTAAGAGATAAACGAATCAGCGTGTTAATTTTATCGGCGACGGTTCGTTCAGCAAAATCATTAACCGCTGAATTAGGAAATGAAATAAATAAACAAAGGTATTTATTAACAGTAATGGACGCAGAAACATTTGGTCATCATCGTCCAGGATTAGAAAAATTATTAGTTGATATTTATCAAGATAAGAAATTAAATACACATTTAGTTACTGCTTCAGAAGCAGTGGAAAAATTGAAAAGTCAACAAACCATTGAACCACGTGCTTGTAGTTGGTCGGCTGAAGAACAAGATTTTTGGTTAGATAAAGAAAAAACGAAAACTAAACAAGAGCATCCATTTTTGTTGTGGCAAGATCCAAATAATCCAATCCATCAATTGCAATGGAAATTTACTAATTGGGTAATTAGTTTAGTAGAATCAATTCATCAAAAAGAAAAACATCCAAAAACACGGCAATTATTAGATAAGGCCTTACAATCAGATCAGTATTGGTGGGCGTCCGGTAAACCGTGGTGGAGTTTAGAAATGATTGAGCAAGGAGCCTATTTATTAAAAGAGGTAGTCGCTTCTATTCCCAATGTTAGTGACCAGGAATGTAAAAAAGCAGAAAATTATTATCAACAAATTTTAAGTTTGGCTTTTAAGTGGCAGCGACAAGGTAAAATTAGACAAGCTTATCGACAAGCTTATCAGCAAGCACAAGAAAATAAACCGTATCGCCAACGAGTTTATGGTGCTACCTTTAATTCAATAATTTTGGAATTTACTGATGAAATGAATAAGGCTTTGGCGCAACAAGAATTTGAAAAAGCAATTAAATGGCGAGATGCAATTAATAAATTAAAAGCAGGAACAGATATTTATGACGTGTTGCATGTTATTGATGATTTACAAATTTCACGTCATTTACCTAGTTTAAAAACTTTTTGGGAACATACACCAGAAGAGTTTTCTGATTTTGCTAAACAAAATTTTATTGATTATTCTCGGCAAGATTTTATTATTGAACAACCCAAGAAATTATTTGAGTTTATTAAACAAGCGTTTATCCAATGGCAGTCGGGTAAGTCATTTGCCGAAGTGGCTCATCCCCTTGGTTTTGGTTGGGACAATTTAAACAATATTTATTTAGGTGAGGTTCCCAGTAAAGAAATAATTTATCAATTAGGAGATGAATCTTGGAACAATCAATCAATTTTAAAATTCTCTCAGGAAGGTAAATACCATCGTCCAGGTCAAAATTTTTATCAATATCAAGACAATAAAGTAACAATGACTTTATTACCGGATAGTTTATTAAGTAAGTTTTATCGTTTTTTACAACAACAAGACAAACAACATGGTCGGTATCTTCGTTTAGCAGTAATGACGGAGAATATGGGCTGGGCGCCGATTTTTTTCTCTAAAAATAAACGGCAAGTTTCATTTCCTTATTCATCAGTGTCAACAGGAATGGGAATAAAATTTAAGATTACTGGATTCAATGGAAGAGAAAAACTAACTATTAAACAAATAGTTCATCAACGATTAGCTCAATATTTAGGATATTGTGATTGGCAAATCAGAAAATTAATTTGGAAAATACAAGGATAAAATTATGTTATTTATTAATCTTAAGACACCAATTAAAACCGAAAAAGTTAAACAAGTTATTAATAAACAGTGGATTACTAATTTTTTTAGTCAACGAGTAAGGCAATATTGGCCAAATAGTAAATTAATCGATGTAAATCTAGAAATAGTGCGTAATTTTCGCGGTAAGTTTAGAAACTTAGCGCTAAAATATATTTTGACTATTTATCAGGCAGGGAAATTAAAGAAAAAGATTATTCGAGGGCGAATTGATTGTTTACATCAATGCCCATTAATTCATTATCAGACGTTGATTTATCTGCGCCAACATTCATTTAATCGATCTATCACTCGTCCATTGTTATATTATCAACCGCTAAATTTTTTACTCTATGAAGATTTGGCAGGAATACCCTTACAAAATCTTTTAGAAAAACGTCGGCAATTAAATGTTTTATTAGAGACAACCCCAGCAATTATCAAATGGTTAAAAAAGTTGCATTCTTTACCGATTAAAAAAAATAATATTTGGCGACAGCACAATCTAAATTATGAGAAAGATGAACGACGACATTGGTTATTTTTATTTCGCAAATGCGCGCCGTCATTTCATCAGCGTGCTAAAGAAATTTTAAATTCACTTTGGAAAATTAGAAAAGACGATAGTTTTTTATCAAGTAAAGATTTTTCGTTGATTCATAGTGATTTTCATTGGGGAAATATAATTGTTCAAACAAGCAAGAAAATAGGAATAATTGATTTGGCCGATGCGAGTCTAGGCGATCAATTAGAGGACATTGCAAAATTAATTGTTCAAACCGAATCAATGTTTAGTTATTACGCGCCGAAACGGCAGGTATTAAGAGACAAAATTATTAAGCAAATTTTAACTAATTATTTTTTTTCGACTAAACCACGGTCTTCACAATTAATCCGTTTGTATTATTTTATGACCTTGAATTATCTCCAAATGGCGGCAATCCAGTCGTTGGTAGAAACCAACAAAGAATATAGAGAAAAAAGCATTATTACTTTGTTGACTAAAGCGGAAGAAAAATTGCGCGAACTTAAAAAATTATTTATTATAAAATAACTATCTTAAATATGGGATTAATTGATTTACATTTTCATTCTTATTATTCTGATGGAATCTATTCGCCGGCTGAGTTAGCCGAGCGAGCGCTGAAAACTGATCGAACTGTTTTGTCTTTGACGGATCATAATGGTATTAGTGGTGTAGCCGAAATGATCTCGGAAGGGAAACGACGAGGATTAAGAATTATTTCCGGAGTGGAAATTTATACACAGCTTCAAGAACATAATTTACATTTGTTAGGATATAACTTTGATTTACAAAATAAGCAACTGAATGAACAATTAGTTAAATTACAACAAGAAAGAATCCCAATTATTAAGCAAGGGATCAAGACATTACAAGCAGATAATTGGCTAATTAATGAAGCGGAAGTTTTTAAGACAATTTCTGTCTATATTGGATTAGGACATTTAGGAGGGTTATTAAAAAAACATAATTGGTCGAGGATTAAACAAGATTTTGCTTGGCAAGAAGGACGAATTTTAACTGTTACTGAAATTATTGGTCGTTATTTTTTTCAACAAGGAAAGGCAATTTTTCCAGAAACATTTATTCCTATTCGACAAGCGATTAAACTAATTCATCAGGCGGGAGGAATTGCTGTTTTGGCTCATCCTGGTCAACATTTATCTTGGAAAGAATGGCCAATCGTGGCACAATTAAAAAAAGTTGGCTTAGACGGGTTAGAAGCCATTTCTGGACATCATCGTTGGGAAGACCAAGAATATTGGCAAAAGATTGCTCGTCAATTAGATTTATTAATTACCGCTGGTTCTGATTTTCATGGTGAACTGCCGGCAAAATGGGGTTTCCCCTTAAATAGCCAATGGGATTATTTTAAAATTCTTAGCGAAAAAATTAAAATTAGATAAAAATATGCGAGTTTTATTTGTATCAGCCGAAGTAGCACCGTTAGCAAAAGTGGGAGGATTAGCCGACGTAGTTGGTTCTCTTCCTAAAGCGTTAAAAAAGTTAGACGTAGACGCGCGGATAATTATGCCGGCTTACGAAACAATTGATCAAGAAAAATACGCGATAAAATTGGTTAAGAAAAATATCAAAGTTTCTTTTGGCCAAGTACAAGAAAGTGTTGATTTATTAGAAACAAAATTGCCTGATAGTCATGTAAAGGTTTATTTGCTGTCTAATCAGCGATATTTAAGTAAAGATGGTGTTTATGCGCAAGGAGGCACTTTTGCTGAGATACAGCGTTTTTTGTTTTTTTCTCAAGCCGTATTAGCGATTATCCCAGCACTTGATTGGCAACCAGAAATAATTCATTGCCAAGATTGGCATACAGGATTAATTCCTTTACTATTGAATTTATACCAAAAAAATAAACATTTATTAGGCATTAAAACTTTATTTACAATTCACAATTTAGCGATGCAAGGAAGATGGAATTGGTCGGCGGTAATGAAATTTTTAGGATTAACTGGTAATGAACATCCAAACTTACAAGTTAAGTTTAACGGACCTTATGGACAAGATATCGATTTAATTGAACAAGGTATTTTGGGAGCGGATTTAATTAACACAGTTAGTAAAAGTTACGCGCAAGAAATCTTAACTAAACAATATTATCAGCGGGGATTGGGCAAAACGTTACGTCAGAGAGCTAAAGATATTGTTGGCATTGTTAATGGGATTGATATTGAAAGCTGGAATCCCCAAACTGACACAAATATTTGTCAACAGTATTCGGTAAAAAATGTTAGGCAAAAAAAGAAAAACAAATTATTTTTACAAAAAAAACTTGCTTTATTACCAAAGCAGAAGATACCTTTAATTGGACTGATCTCTCGTTTAGCCGAACAAAAAGGGATCGATTTAATCGTCTCAATTGTGGGAGAAATTGTCAAAGCAGGCGCGCAATTAGTTATTTTAGGAACTGGTAATCGACAATTAGAAAAGAAATTAGCAGAAATATCTAAACAGTATCCGGGTCAGGTTTCGGTTACTCTATGTTTCGATGCTAAATTAGCCCATCAGATTTATGCTGGTAGTGATTTTTTCTTAATGCCGTCTCGCTTTGAACCTTGTGGGCTAGGGCAATTAATCGCGATGCGGTATGGGACAGTACCTATTGTTCGGGCGACAGGTGGTTTGCGAGATACAATAAAAAATGTTATTTTTAAGAATAATAAAATTAAAGGTACCGGCTTTGTCTTTCATTTACCAAACTCCGAACGTTTATTAGCAACGATCAAACGAGGATTAGAATTTTATCAACGAAAAAGATTATGGAAACAAATTGTGATTAATGATTTACAGCAGGACTTTTCTTGGGGTAAGTCAGCAAAGCAATATTATCGTTTATATCAACAATTAATCATTAAACAATAAATAAATGCGTTCCGAATTACGAAAAGACTATATTCAAGAGAAATACGTGATTATTGCTCCTCGTCGAAAAAAACGACCGCATGATGCCAAAAAAGCAATTAGCCAACGGTCAATATCTACGGTTTGCGGAATTTGCCCACAGAAATTACAACAAGATTTAATTATTCAATTATTTGCTTGGAAAAAGAATAATCTGCAAGCATTGGGAAAGAAAAAACGTGTAACTTGGGATATTGCCATATTGAATAATCTTTATCCAGCCATTACTCTAGATAATCCTAAGGCATACGGAATTCAAGAAGTGATCGTTGAAACCCCAACGCACCAAAGAGAATTTGCTAAATTGTCAATTAAGCAAATTGCCGGTATTTTGAAAATTTATGGAATACGAACTAAAAAAATTTCTAAAAACAAAAAGATACAATATATATTAATTTTTAAAAATAGTGGTGGTTTAGCAGGAGCTTCTTTGGCCCATGCTCATTCACAAATTTTTGCCACTGATTTTTTACCACCACATTTATTTGATAAATCACAAAGGGTACAATCTTATAAATTAGAACATGGATCTTGTGTTTATTGCGATGTAATTAAACGAGAAAGTAAGACACCACGTTTAATTTATGAAGATAAATATATAATTGCTTTTACTCCTTATGCTTCAATGTATAATTATGAAGTGTGGATTTTGCCTAAACGACACTTGGATAGTATCGCTTATTTAAATCAGCAAGAAAGACATTCTTGGGCAAGGATTTTAAAGAGGATTTGCCAGAAAATAACTGATTTGGGATTGCCCTACAATTATTATTTTCACCAAACTATTTTTGACGAAGATCAACATGTTTATATGAAAATTACTCCCCGTGGCAGTACTTGGGCTGGAGTAGAGATTGGCTCAGGGATAGTGATCAACCCAATCTCTCCCGAAGACGCAGCGCAGTATTATCGGGAATAGTTTATTAGTAAAGCAAAAGATAATTATAGATAAAAAGAGATAGAGCACCGGTTTACACCAGGGCTCTATGTTTGTTTGTTATTTTTTTTAACGCTTTCAAATATTCGATTGATCACTGTTTTTGTTTTTGACTATGCCGCATACTTACTATTTTGATAAGAGATTATTAATCACACTTAGTTTATCTTAATGCTTGTCTCTCACGGGGGACTGCACTTCGTCCTCTTTCAAAAGAGGACGAAACTCGCTTTCTAATTTTAACGAGTATAACTTAGAGATACCGTCGTTACCCATAGTAATTCCGTAAAGGGCGTTGGCTTTTTGCATAGTTCCACGATTATGAGTAATAACAATAAATTGAGTTTTATTAGATAATGATTCTAAAATGTTAGCGAATTTACTAGAATTACTTTCGTCTAAAGCGGCGTCAACCTCGTCTAAAATAACAAAAGGAGGCGTGTTAGTGCTGATAATAGCACAAATTAACGCCAAGGCAGTTAATGTTTTTTCGCCACCAGAAAGAGTTTCGATATTCTTTGAACGCTTACCCGGCGGATTAACTAGTATGTCTATTCCATACATTACACTTTTTGTTTTAGAATAAGAATCAACATCTAATTCTTGTCCATCTGATTGATTCACTTCTTGTTCATGAAAAATTAATTTTGCTTTTCCTCCTCCAAAAAGAATAGTGAAATAATGTTGAAAACGCTGATTAATTTTAGAAAAATTTTGACGAAATTGTTTTTCTATTTTTTGATCTAGTTTTTTTATAATCTGATTTAATGAAGAGTTTGCTTTTTTTAAATCAACTGACTGAGTATTTAAAAATTGATAACGTTGGGAACATTCATTATATTCTTCATCAATACTTGGGTCGATATTACCAATCATTTGTAGCGCATATTTTAATTTGTCTATTTCAGCAAGAATTTCTTCTTGATTAATTGGTTGTTTTAATATGGGTAATTGATCGGGCATTAAACTTAATTCTTGATAGATTTCTTCTTCTAATACTTGCTTTCTGGTTTCGATTCGGGTCAGATCTATTTTAATTTCATTAGTTTGTTGAATTGCTCGATTAAAATCGTTTTGTTGTTCTTGCCATTTTGTTTGTTGAGCCAATGTTTTTTGCCTTTCTTTGTCTTCAGATAATTGAGATTGATTTATTTTTGTTTTTACTTGTTCTATTTGCGCGTTTAATTGTTTAATTTGCTCCTTTAATAATTGTCGTTGTTTAAGCAAGTCGTTTAATAATTTATTTTCTTGCTTATTTTTTTGTGGTGTTGGTGCTTGAGTCCGTGTTTGTTTCGGATTAATCAAATCAGTAATTTCGTTTTTTATTTTATCCGCCAGTTTAATTAAAGGGGATAATTCATTAAGATCTTTTATATTCGACAAAGAATTAATTAATTTTTCTTGTTCTTGTTTAATATTTTTTAAAACAATTAAAGTTTGTTGAATATTTTGTGAGGGAATATTTATTTCTGTTTGTTCTTCACTGTCTAGAGTACTTTGTTGCTGAATAGAAACGATTTGACCATAAAGAAATGATTCTTGTTGGGATAATTCGTTTTTCTGAGTAATTAATTGTTGATAATCTTCTTCTAATTTTTTCCAAGGTTTTGTTTGCTCATTTAAATTGATTAATTGATTTATTTTTTCTTGATTTTCTTTAATTTGTTGCGACAATGTCTGGTGTTTGAAGCGCGCCTTTTGCCAATTTTCATTAGTTATTTCACATTCTTTTTTAATTTTGTTCCAAATTTTGCTGTAATATTGTTTCTGTAAAATCAACAGTGTATCTTTAATTTTATCTTGTTTGGCTAATTTGTTAACTTGCCGAGTTAAAGAATTAACTCGAGGTTTTAGTTCTTGTAAAGTGATGTTTACTCGTTGTAAATTTTCTTTAGTTCGGGTAATCTTGCGAATAGTTTCTTCTCTTTTTATTGTATGCATTCTTACTCCAGTTGCTTCCTCAAAGAATATTTTTCGATTAATGGCCGAAGAGAGTAAAATGGTCATAATTTGTCCTTGACTAATAATGCTGTAACTTCTTTGCCCAAAATTTGCTTTAGCCAAGAGATCCAATATATCAATTAGACGAGTTTTATTACCATTAATTGAATATTCACTATCACCATTGCGGAAAATTTGCCGACTAATAATTACTTCTGAATAATCAATTGGCATTGATTGATCTTGATTATCGAAATATAAAGATATCTTAGCCATTCCTAATCGAGCCTTTTTTTCTGATCCATGAAAAATAACGTCAGTCGATTTTTTACCTCGAAGCGCTTTTAAACTTTGTTCACCTAATGCCCAACGGATTGCTTCAACTACATTCGACTTACCACAACCATTTGGTCCAACAATAGCAGTAATACCACATTTATTTTCTAAATTAGTAGAAAATTCAATATTAGTTGGTTGGGCAAATGATTTAAATCCTTGTAATTTTAGTTTTTTGATTAACATAACAAATATTATTTATTCATATTTTATCATAATTTTTAGAAATTTTAAAGAGGTCTTTTATTATAAAAGACCTCTTTTTAAGTTTTTATTTTTTATTTTCGATTTTTTTTGATGTTTGGGGCGACCATTCTTTCTTGATAATCTTAATTATTTTTTTTATCGAAGCTTTTCCAAAAAGGACTTGCCAATCTTTTGCCTTATCTTTATTATTCCGGATAAAGTAGTCCTGATTAGAAGGTGATTTCAATCCGTAGATGACTTCTTCTGGCGTATGGTTGTCGAATAAATGATGCCACGCTCGATGGAATATCAAAGCAACTCTTTTTTTATTTTCTTTGTCATTGCTTCCGCCACGACTTCGAGGGATCATATGATGCCAAGACATTCTCAAATTAGATTCCGTCT
This sequence comes from bacterium, assembly GCA_030634585.1. Taxonomy (GTDB): domain Bacteria; phylum Patescibacteriota; class Patescibacteriia; order UBA2591; family DAOWAM01; genus DAOWAM01. The sequence goes on along the minus strand of DAOWAM010000001.1, from coordinate 1,237 downwards.
TCTTGTCCTTCTTATTCTTTTTCTTCTTCTTCCGCTTTTTATTTGTCAAAATGAACCTCCTTTTTTATTTTAAAAACAAATTATTTAACAGTTTCTTTGCTTTTAATATTAATAGATTTTATTTCTTTTGACAAGGCATATTTAGCGGCTGACAACTCAGCCAAGTGCTTACTTTTGTCAGTCCCTCGTGCAATTTGTTGATCGGCAATAAAGACCGCTACGCAAAAATTTTTGGCGTGTTCTGGTCCCCATTCTTTTAATACTTGATAATGGGGAGTAATTTTAAATCGATGTTGAATATCTTCTTGAAACTTAGTTTTAGCGTCACGATAAGAATGTTGAGAGATAATTTGAGGTAAATTTTTGAACAGATTTTTCTCTAAAAATTTTCTGATTTGTGATAGACCTTGATCTAAATAAAGCGCCCCGATAATCGCCTCCAAAGTATCAGCCAAAATACATTTTCTAGCCATATTTTGTTTATTCTTTCGTTCTCCTTTACTCAAGAAAAGAAAATCATCTAATTTTAATTCATTGGCTAACTTGGCCAATGAATTAGTATTGACCAAACTAGCTCGTAAGCTAGTTAAATCTCCTTCTTGATAATGATAGTGTTTGAATAAAAAATCGCTAGAAATTAATTCTAAAACGGCATCGCCTAGAAACTCTAATCGTTCGTTATTATGAATTTTTAAATCAGGATGCTCGTTCAAATAAGAACGATGTGTTAACGCTTGTTTTAATAATAGTTTGTTTTTAAATTGAACCCCCAGCTTTTTTTCTAAAAGAAATAATTTTTTCATTATTTTTTTATTTTTTTATAGATCGATCCTAATACACCGTTGATAAACTTTCCAGCGGAATAATTACCAAAACTTTTAGCTAATTCTATTGCTTCATTGATTATTACCTTGGGTGGAGTTTGTTGAGAAATTATTAATTCAAAAATTCCTAAACGAAGTATATTGCGATCAATCAAAGTCATTTGTTCTAATGGCCATTCTGGTGCGTAATCTTCGATGTATTGATTAATAATTTTGATATTTTTAATTATCCCATCAATTAATAATTGGACAAATTTTTTGTTTTCAGGAGAGGGAGAATAATAATCTACACTTTGTTCAATTAATCTTTTTAGATCAGTTTGTTGGCCATTAAAGTCCCATTGATATAGAATTTGCAAAGTAATTACTCTGGCTAAATGTCGTGAGCCCATATAATTCGATGAAATAATATT
>DAOWAM010000044.1 GCA_030634585.1 bacterium | reverse complement strand
TTTATTTTTCTGTTGGTTGATTAATTGCTGTCTAATCTGATTAAATTGTTTTAATCCTTTCTCTAACGCGCGCCTAAACTTAATTATTTCTTTTTCTACTATCACTTGTATTTCTTCTTGCTGTTGTTTTAATTCTGGATAGATAATGGAAAATTTATCGACAATTAATTGAATTAAAACAAAAATTGATTGATCAACAAGTTCAATTAAACGAGCATGGCGAATTAATCGTCTAATTAATCGACGAAGCACGTAACCTTTATCTTCTTTACTCGGCAATACTCCATCGGCAATTAAAAAAACAATAGCGCGTAAGTGATCGGCAATAATTCGATGGGCGCGTGGATTAATTGAATAATCAATAATCGCCAATTCATTAATTTTATCCATAATCGGCTTCCATAAATCAGTTTGATAGTCAGATTGTTTATTCTGTAAAATAGCAGTTAATCGTTCTAGTCCAGCTCCTGTATCAATATTTTTAACCGGTAGGGACGTATATTTTTTATTTGGCGAACAAAAGTATTCCATAAAAACAAGGTTCCAAATTTCAACAAAACGCCCACAATGACAATTTGGTCCGCAATGTGATAAATCACATTTTTGTTGACAATCCTCAATTCCACAATCATAATGAATTTCTGAACAAGGCCCGCAAGGCCCGCTTGCTCCCACTGGTCCCCAAAAATTATCTGCCATACCGAATTCTTTAATATGTTCAATAGGGATACCATGCCGTTGCCAAATTTGTTTTGTTTTCTGATCGCTATCAATATCACCTTCACCTTGAAAAATAGTAATCCATAATCGATCAATTGATAAATGATAATGTTTAATTAATAATTCTAAAGCAAAAGTAATTGCCTCTTCTTTAAAATAATCGTTAAAAGACCAATTACCAAGCATTTCAAAAAAAGTATGATGAAAATTATCTCCCACATTAATAATATCAGAAGTGCGAAAACATTTTTGTATTGAACAAGCCCGTTGATAAGGCGGTTTTATTTCACCGCTTAAATAGGGAATAAATTGTTGCATCCCTGCTGATGTAAATAAGACAGTTGGATCAGCCGGAATTAAAGAAGAAGAAGGAACTAATCGATGTCCTTTCTTTTGAAAAAAATCTAAAAAAATCTGTCTAATTTGTAGAGAAGTAAACATAAAATAAAAATTCAAAAGTCAACAATGCTAATAAATAATGATTACATCTGCTGACTTAAAGAATAAGTCGGCATAATCACCGCTACGGCAATTCCAGCAATTACTATTCCTAATAAAACAATAATTATCGGTTCAATAATTGATGATAAATTAGTAACTACGCGTGATACTTCTTCTTCGTAATATTCAGTTAAATCACTTAAAATATTATCTAATGTTCCGGTTTTTTCTCCCACCATCACCATTTGAATAATTAGGGGAGAAAATAAATCGGGATATCTTTCAAAAACTTGATAAATTGACACTCCCTTTTCCACTTCTTCGGCTGTCCTTTCAACAATCTGACGATAAGCCACATTATTTAAAATCTGAGCGGTTAATCTTAATGATTTAGTCACTGAAATATCCGTGCTTAACAAGGCAGTGAATGTTCGCGACAAAGAAGCTAAATTATCTTTCTTGATAATCCCTCCAATTAAAGGTAACTTTAAATATAATCGATGAAAAAATAATTTTCCAGACAGCGAACGATTGATTCGCCAATAACTAATCGCTAAAATTATTAAAATAGACAAAATCAGCCACCATTGCTGACGAACAAAATAACTAAGATCGATTAACGCTTTAGTCGCCCAAGGTAATTCTGCAGAAAATTCCGAAAAAAGAGCAGTAATTTTTGGCACAACATAAACTAAAATAAAAATTATCACGCCAACAGTTAAAACTAATAAAAAAATGGGATAAATTAACGCGCTCTTGATTTTATTTTTTAATTCTCTAGTTTTTCGTAAGTGATTGGCTAAATACTGCAATGCTTCTTCTAATTTTCCGCTTTTTTCTCCGGCAATCACCATATTAATATAAAGAGATGAAAAATCGCGCGGAAAATTAGACAAACCAACAGAAAAACTATCTCCTGCCTCAACTTGCTTAATTATTTTTTCCAAAATAAAAAGTAATTTTTTATCTTTTGTTTGTTTGAACAATGTTTTCAAGGCAGCCGTTAGTGATAAACCAGATTTAATCATTACCCGCAAATTGTTAGTAAAATTAATTTTGGCGTTAATCGAAATCTTTTGTAAGATAATAAATTTTTCTGCAATGGTCATTATTTTTTATCAATTTAAAAGTATTTATTAAATGTAAATTCTTTATTTAAGAAATAATTTCTCCCAATAATCCATCAGTTAATAAATCAACGATTTTTACTTTAAGAATTTTGTTGTTTAAATTTTTTTTACTTTTTAAATAAACCTTGAAATAATTCTTGGAATATCCTTTCCAGAAAAGATTTTTCTTTTCTTCAAATAATACGCTTATCTTTTGACCAATCATCCGCTGACGCGCCGAAAGATTCAATTGTTGATTTAGTTGTTTTAATTGTTCGGCTCGTTGTTTTTTTATTTGCGCTGAAATCTGATCTACCATTTGTTGAGCGATCGTTCCTGGTCGGGACGAATAACGAAAAACGTGTATATTAGAGAAAGAATTTATTTCCAAGAATTGTTTAGTAATTAAAAAATCTTTTTCTGTTTCACCCGGAAAACCAACGATAACATCTGCGGTCAAATTAAAATTGTTAATATTGATTTTTTTTATTTGTTTAATAACACGTCGTAGATCAGAATGTCGATAGTTACGGTTCATTGCTGATAATATACGATTGGACGCGCTTTGTAAAGAAATATGTAAATGTGGACAAAGTCGTGGATTTGAAAAGAGTGTTAATAAGTTTGAATCAATTGCCGTTGGCCATAATGAACTTAAACGGATACGCGGAATAGTAGTTAAAGCGAGAATTTCTCTTATTAAATAAGATAATCGATGATTTTTTTCTTTCCACAGAGATAGATTAATTCCTACTAGAATGATCTCTTGACATCCTTCTTGTTGAGCAGTAATAATTTCTTTAATTATTTCATTAACTGAACGGCTTTTACTTTTTCCTCTTAACAAACGGCTGATACAAAAGGCACAAGCATTGTTACAACCATCTTGAATTTTTATTGGTATACGCTGCTTTAAGTTTCTTTGCCTGCCGTAGCCTTTTATTAGCGAAGAAGTAGTAAGTCCACCCGTCTGAATTGCTTCTATTTTCTGCTGTTCATTTTTTTTATTAGAAACAGCGGTAATAATCTTTTTTTGTTTTAACAAATCAGGCATTAATTCTTTTTGCTGATTATCAATCCACCAATCAACTTGTGACACATTTCTTTTTTGCCAACAACCAGTCGCAATTAATAAAGCATCGGGGTGTTGTTGACGGGCTAATCGCAAGGTTTGTCGTGATTCCTTTTCTGCTTTCACTGTCACTGAACAAACATTAACTATACAAATGTCTGCCTTTTGATTTACTAACTCACCACCATAATCCTTAACTAATATTTTTTGTAATGAATTTATTTCTGCTTGATTAACCTTACAACCCAAAGTATAAAAAGCAACTTTCATTTTTATAATCTCTTTTTTATTTCATCGACTATCTTATTGATGTCAACAATCTCTTGTGTTCCAGTAATCATATTGCGGACAATGATTGTTTTGTCCAAAATTTCTTTTTGTCCTAAAATCAAAACCAATTTAACTTTTAATTTATTTGCTTTTTCTAACTGCGATCTCAATGAAGCTTTAGATAAAGATTCACTAACCGAAATATGATTTTTCCTTAATAATTCTAAAAGTTTTAACGCTTTTTTCTGAGCAAGATCTCCCAATTGCGCAATAAATACTTTTGCCCTTTTGTTTAAGGATGAAAAACGAATATTTCTTCTTTCTAATTCTTTAACTATTCTCTCTATACCTAATGCCACCCCACAAGCGCCAGTTGATCGCACTCCACCTAATTCCTCGATTAAGTTATCATAACGTCCGCCTCCTCCAAAAGCGCTTTGTCTGCCTTCGCCCGCCATAGCTTTAGCGTCGACGGGACCATCGTCAGTTGTAGCCTTAGCTTCAGTAAGACTATCGTCCACTATGTCTTTAGATTCGTCTGTTCCTAAACCTTTGGTATCATCGGACTCACCACTCATATTCTTAATATTATCAGGTTCCTCCTTGCTGTCCGGCCAAATCTCAAAAACAGTCCTTGTATAATAATCGAGTCCTCGCGCCATTAAAGGGTTATAAGTATAAGCTACTTCTGCTTCATCTAATAATTCTAATACTCTCATAAAATGTTCTTTGCATTCAAGGCAAAGAAAATCATTAATTTGTGGCGCTTGATTGGCAATGTGTTGACATTGTTCATTTTTACAATCTAAAACACGTAATGGATTGGTAATTAATCTTTTTCGACAATCAGAACAAAGTTCTTTCTTATGTTTATTTAAATATTGAGAAAGTTTCTTTTGGTATTTTGGTCGACAATCGACACATCCTAAACTATTAATTTGTATTTTAACTGGTAATTTTAATGTCTTAAAAAGAATATAATTAAATAAAATAATTTGGGCGTCGATAACTGCTTGATCACTGCCAATCGCCTCTAATCCAAATTGATGAAATTGACGATAGCGTCCAGCTTGCGGTCGTTCACGACGAAACATTGGTCCATAATAATAAAGTTTTACTGGTTGAGATAAATTTATCATTCCTTGTTCAACATAAGAACGAACCACTGAAGCAGTCCCTTCTGGACGCAAGGTAATTGATTGTTTATTTTGATCTGTAAAAGTAAACATCTCTTTATTTACCACATCTGTAGTTGTTCCTATTCCCCTCTTAAAAAGAGATGTCGCTTCTAAAATTGGCGTATCTATGCGCTTAAAACCATACGCTTCAGCAATCTCGGTGGCTATTTTAATTACTAACCGCCAATAATCTTGTTCCGCTGGCAAAATATCACGCATCCCTC
>DAOWAM010000039.1 GCA_030634585.1 bacterium | reverse complement strand
ATTATTACCAAATCAATTTTAAAAGAATTAAAACAATATAATTCATTTGCATTACTTCATAATCCCTATAATCTGGCCGGAATAAAAGCAAGTCAAACTTATTTGTCTGGGTTACCCAATATCGCTGTTTTTGATACTGCCTGGTTTACTCATATACCAGATTATGCTAAAATTTATCCATTACCGTTAAAATTTTATCGTCGTTACAAAATTAAACGCTATGGTTTTCATGGTATTTCTCATCAATATGCCGCTGAACAATCGGCGAAACGATTAAAGCAACCATTAAAGAAATTAAACTTAATCACTTGTCATTTGGGAGGTGGTTCAAGTATCACTGCAGTTAAAAGAGGTAAGGCAATCGATACTAGTATGGGGTTTAGCACATTAGAAGGGTTGATGATGATTAGCCGCCCTGGTAATGTTGACTCGGGAATTATTTTGTATTTACAACAAGTGTTAAAAATGTCGGTTAAACAGGTAGCCGAATTGCTTTATTATCAAAGTGGAATTAAAGGAATGAGTGGCTATCGAGATTACTTATCTTTGTTAACTGCTGCGTGCCAAGGAAACAAAATAGCTAAATTAACTTGGTCTATTTACCTTTATCAGATCAAAAAGTACATCGGCGCTTATATGGCAATTTTAGGAAAAGTAGATGCAATTATATTTACTGGCGCAATTGGCGCTGGTAAAGCATTGACTCGTCGAAAGATTTGTCAGAACATCTCTTTACAACAACAAACTAAAATCTTAGCGATTTTGCCCGACGAAGAATTGGCAATTGCACAGGAAGTTAAAAAAATAATCAAATAAAAATGAAGTGGAAAATTTTACCAAAAGTTTCTCAGCAAAATCAAAAGAAATTTGCTGAAGTAAATCCAATTGTTTTACAATTGCTTTTCAATCGACAAATCATCACACAACAGCAAATAGATGAATTTTTACATCCGGATTATCGGCAAGATATTCATGATCCTTTTCTTTTACCCGAAATGCGTAAAGCGGTAAATAGGATTTTTAAAGCAATTACTCAACAAGAAAAAATATTAATTTACGGTGATTATGATGTTGACGGAATAACTTCTTCGACAGTAATCATAAATATTTTAGAAGCATTAGGTCATGAAAGAAGTAAAATGACTGTTTATTTACCGGATCGTGAAAAAGAAGGATATGGCATGTCCGAAGTAATGCTTCGTCAGTTTGCAAAAAAGGATTTTAATTTAGTTATTACGGTAGATAATGGCGTGAATGCCAAAGACATCATTGACGCAGTAAATGATTTAAAACTCGATTTTATTATTACCGATCATCATCCATTAGCACCACAGCGTTCGTTACCAAAGGTGTTTGCTTTAATCGATTCTAAATTGCCAGAGCAAAAGTATCCCTTTCCTGATTTAGCAGGCGTAGGTGTGGCTTTTAAACTAGCTCAGGCTTTAATCGAACAAGCAAAAAAGAATAAAATAAATCCAAATAAAAATTGGGATGTAGTTGAAAAATGGTTGTTGGATTTAGTGGCATTGGGAACAGTCGCTGATGGTATGCCATTAATTGGTGAAAACAGAACACTAGTTCATTATGGTCTAATTGTCTTAAATAAAACAGCGCGTTTAGGGCTACGACAATTAATTAATTGTGCTAATCTGACCTTTGGTCAGATTGGTTCATCAGAGATAGCATATCGTTTAGCGCCATGGATTAATGCTGCGGGACGGATACATCATGCCAGTATAGCTTATCAACTATTAATCAATCAGGACGAAGAAAAAACAAGACAATTAGCTAACCAATTAAAAGAGGCCAATCTTGAACGGCAGAAAATGGTTAGGAGAATTGTTACTAAAATTAAAAAAGAAAAGGGCGATTTATTTAAAAAACATGAGTTAATAGTTGTTATCGAAGAAAATATACCCATTGGCATTTTAGGATTAATCGCTGCTGAATTAATTAGAGAATATCATCGTCCAACTTTAGCGATTAGCTGTCGTCCAGAAAATATCAAAGGATCGGGAAGATCTATGGGGGGTATCAATGTAGTAAAATTACTTGATAGAGTTAAAAAATATTTAATTACTTTTGGTGGACATGCACAAGCATGCGGGTTTACATTAAAAAATAAGGCAGTGTTAAATGATTTTAGTAAAGAAATTATTGCAATCGCTGACCAAGAATTAAAGAAGAAATCTATTTTATCGAGCGAATTGATCATTGATAGTGAAATAATCACTGAGCAAATTAATTGGGAATTATGTGAAGCAGTAGAAAAACTTGCGCCTTTTGGACAAAGAAATTCAGTCCCCAGATTTTTGGTCAGGGATGTGACAATAGAAGCGATTAAATACGTGGGAAAGAATAAGCAACATGTTCAGTTAATCGCTGATGGGAAAAAGTTTATCGGTTTTAATTTTAATAAATTATTAGCCGAATCAACAGATCGTCAACTAAGTAAAGGACAACACTTTGATATCGTTTCTGAAATTGGAGTTAATCAATGGAATGGCATCAGAGAAATAGAATTGAGAATAGTCGATTTACAATTTCAGGATTAAATAAGAATAATTTTAAATTTAAAAATAAGATGTTTGAACTTTATACCGATGGGGGAGCGCGTGGCAATCCAGGACCAGCGGCAATTGGAGGAATACTTTATCAGCGAGTAAATGATCAACAGAAAATAATAAAACAATTTTCTAAATTTATTGGACATGCCACCAATAACCAAGCTGAATATCAGTCGCTTATTTTTGGCTTACAACTTGCTAAACAATTAAATGTCCAGGAGATAAATTGTTATTTGGACAGTGAATTGGTAGTTAAACAAATTAACCACCAATATAAAATAAAAAACAAAGAATTATTGACTTTGTTTATACAGATTTGGAATCTATTGCCAGCTTTTAAAAAAATCCATTTTTTTCATATACCGCGAAACCAAAATCAACAGGCGGATAAGTTAGTCAATCAGGCGTTGGACAAAGAAGCAGACAGCCAGTATAAAAAGTAAGGACAATTTCTAAAATTATTACTATCAGAGCGTAGCCATTGACCAATGCTACGCTCACGTCAGTTTGCTCTGTTTCTGGGCTATTTTGTATACCCAAACAATGTCGGTCATAAGGAAGTTATCCACAGGTTAGCGGATCAATCGATTGACAAATAATCGCCGATGACTATAATTAAATTAGCACTCTATTAGTGAGAGTGCTAAACAAAAATATTATGGATATAAGAGAAAAAAGAATTTTAAAAAAAATAGTTGATCAATACATAAAAACGGCGCAACCAGTTAGTTCAAAGAAAATAGCGTGTCAAAATAATCTAACAGTTAGTTCGGCGACGATCAGACAAGTAATGTATAATTTAGAACAACAAAAATTGATTTGTCAGCCACATACTTCTGCTGGACGCATACCAACTGAACAAGGTTATCAATATTATGTAGATTATTTTTTAAAAAATAAAACGTTGGAACTAAATAAACAAAAATTGATTTGTCCATTGATTAATGAAATATTTAAAACAAAGACGCAGAGAAGAAAAATAATTAAGAATTTAGCTAAATTAGTAAGTAAAATATCTCAAACAGCTGTTTTAATTTCTTTTGCTTTACAAGATACTTATTATACTGGATTAAGTTTTCTTTTTAATCAACCAGAGTTTAAAGATCTTAATTTAATTAGAATAATTTCACAAGTAGTTGATCATTTAGATAGTCAAATACTCAAATTACTTACCGAACAAACTAATTTAAACGTTTTAGAAAATAATCCGACTTTGTCAACTATTATGACAAAACATAATATAACAGATAAAAAAGGCAAGAAAGATAATCAAGAATTACAAATCTTAATTGGTAACAACAATCCTTTAGGAAATGATTTGTCAGCGTTTGTTGGACGAATCAAAGAACAAGAAATGTCAATAATTTTATTAGGTCCGATGAGAATGAATTATCAAAAAAATCTTAATTTAATGAATTATATTATTACTACATTTAAGCATTGTTAATTATGTCTTCTAAATCAACATCTAAATCTACTTTATCATCCGTTAGTAAACTAAGTAACGGACCACAGAACAAATCACAGAAGAAACAAAATAATAGATTAATTATTGAAAAATTAAATAAACAATTTATTGATTGTCAAAATAAAGCGAGAGAATATTTAGCTGGTTGGCAAAGAACACAGGCTGATTATGCAAATCGGGAAAAGGAAATTGATCGACAAAAAGAACAATGGATTAAATTGGCCAATTTAACTTTAATCTTAGAAATAATACCAATCTATGATAATTTGCAAAAAGCAGTTCTTTATTATCAAGATAATTTAAGTAAAGAAAAAGATAATCAGCAATGGCAACAATGGAGTGAGGGAGTAAAAAATATTAAGCAACAATTTGATAATTTACTGAGTAAATTACATATTAATAAAATTAAAACTATTGACGAAATATTCAATCCAAATTTTCATGAAGCAGTAGGAAAGATAAGTAAACAAGACAATCAATCAAACGATAAAGAAGAAGTAATTGCGCAAGAAGTAGAAGCTGGCTATCAAATAGATGGACAAGTTATCAAGCCAGCTAAAGTAATTGTGAAATAACAATACAATTTTAGTTATATAAAAAAATAAAAAAAGACAGGAATATAACATTTAAAGATAAACGATTGATAAAGGTCGAATATTAAATTATAAAAATTAAAATTAAATTTATGGCTTTAGTTAAATGGCGACCATCATTGGATTTGGATTTTGATCATTTTTTTGATGACTTGTCTTTTCCAATAAATTCGCAAAAAACATTTAATCTTATTCCGGCTATTGATGTTTATGAAAAGAAAAATAAGGTAGTAGTAGAAATGCCATTAGTTGGTATTGATCCAAAAAAGGTGGACATTTCTATTGAGAATAATATTTTAACCGTAAAAGGAAAAACAGAAAAAAAATCAGAAGTAGAAGAAAAGAATTATTATCGTAAAGAAATTCGTAGTGGTAATTTTTATCGTTCAATCAGTTTACCAAAAGCGGTATCTGATAGTAAGGCAATAGCAAATTATCAAGACGGTGTGTTAAAAATTGAGATTCCCAAAATCAGTGTTAAAAAAAGTAGAATTAAAAAAATCCCAATTAAAATTAACGAAAAGAAATAAAAGATAATTAATGTGTTCAGTATAACAATTTGTTGTTCTGGCGAGTATACCCAGTAGTAGAGAGATATATTTTCTTACTACCGGGCATAGGTAATAAAGCTATTAATGAATAATTTTATTACCTATGTGTAATTAAGTTTAATTATTAATCAAAAAACTTATGAGTAAAATTTTAGGAATTGACCTAGGAACTACCAACTCTTGTATGGCAATTATTGCCGGTGGTAAGCCAAAAGTTTTAGAAAACAAAGAAGGAACGCGAACGACGCCTTCAATTGTTGCTGTTGCTAAAAATAATGAACGATTAGTTGGGCAATTAGCTAAACGGCAAACAGTAACCAACCTTAAAAACACGGTTTTTTCTATAAAACGATTGATTGGACGACAATTTAATGACGCCGAAGTACAGCGAGATAAAAAAATATTGCCTTATGAAATTGTTAAATCGGGAGTAGGATTAAAAGCAAAGATGGGGAGTAAGGAATATACGTCACAAGAAATATCAGCAATGATCTTACAAAAATTAAAAAGGGATGCGGAAGAAAAAACGGGTGAAACGATTACCGAAGCAGTAATTACTGTACCGGCTTATTTTGACGATGCGCAACGACAAGCGACTAAAGAAGCGGGAGAAATCGCTGGTTTAACTGTCAAGCGAATTATCAACGAACCAACTGCAGCT
>DAOWAM010000052.1 GCA_030634585.1 bacterium | reverse complement strand
TGTTTATATTTACTTATTTTTATACCAGTATTATATTTCATCCACAACGAATTTCTGACAACTTGCAAAAACAAGGTGGATTTATTCCTGGCATTCGTCCTGGCGCATCAACATCAGGTTATTTGAAAAAAGTTAGCGATCGAATTATGTTGGCTGGCGCTTTGTTTTTAGGATTAATCGCCATTTTGCCGATTATTAGTCAAGGTATCTTCCATGGTGGTTCGTTAGTTGTTGGTGGTGCCGCTTTATTAATCGTGGTGAGCGTGGTAATGGAAACAGTAAAACAAATTGATTCGCAATTAGCAATGCGTGAATACGAAAAATTTTAATTTTATGCGACAAAAAAAACAATTAATGGCCATTGTCCTAATTGGACAACAAGGTTGTGGTAAAGGAACGCAAGCAAGATTGTTAGCTGAAAAATATAAATTGAAACACATTGAAGTTGGTAATCTACTTCGTCAAATTGCCAAGGAAAAAAATAGCTTAGGAAAAAAAGTAGATCAGTTGATTAATAAAGAAGGAAAAATGATACCGAGAGATCTAGTCATTCAAGTCATTGATCGAGCAATTTCTAAGGCTACAAAGAACGAAGGACTTATTTTAGACGGTACTACACGTCGACAGGTTGAAATAGCGCCATTAGAAAAGATCTTATCTAAATATAGTTATTCAATTAGCTATATTTTTTATTTGAAAATTTCTAAAGCAATAACAATCAGTCGTTTAGGTAAGCGACGTGTTTGTCAACAATGTGGTAGAAGTTTTATTGCTGGTGTGGATATTACTTTACAACAAAAAAAATGCTCCTTTTGTGGTGGACAGATTATTCGTCGAATTGATGATCGGCCAATGGCAATTCGTCAGCGTTTAGCTATTTATCAAACAAAAACACAACCAGTGATTAAATATTATCAACAACAAAAGAAATTAATTGAAATCAATGGTAAACAACCAATTAAAAAAGTTTTTAGAGATATCGTACAATATTTAGATGATTACTATAAAAAATAAGGAAGAAATCGCTAAAATGCGTCAAGGCGGAAAGATTCTACATCATATTGTTAAGCAATTAGAAACTATCGTTCAAGCTGGGATGAGTACCGAACGAGTGGATCAATTAGCCGAACGTTTAATTAGAGCAAAAAATACCTTGCCTGCCTTCAAGGGCTACAAAGGATTTCCGTCGACCATTTGTGCTTCGATAAATGAAGAAGCGGTACATGGTGTTCCTTCTTCGCAAATTATTTTGCGCAAAGGAGATTTATTTTCTATTGACATTGGATTAATTTATCAGAATTTATATTTAGATACAGCAACTACATTTAGCATTGGACATAAGCCAGATAAGTTAGCTAGGCGATTAATGAAAGTAACTAGGCAAGCGTTATATAAAGGAATTGGTCAAGCTAAATCAGGAAATAAAGTTAGTGATATTGCTCGTGCCATTCAACAGGAAACTGAGAAAAATGGTTTTTCTATCATTCATTGTTTAACTGGGCATGGTGTTGGTTATCAATTACATGAGTCGCCAACCATTCCTAATTTTGTTGCCGAAGATAAACATAATTGGCCAGACTTAGATGTTGTTTTAAAATCAGGAATGACTATTGCCATTGAGCCGATCGTGAGTGCGGGAAAAAATAAAGTAAAAACATCAAAAAATGGTTGGACGGTGATGACAACGGACGATAGTTTAACAGCTCATTTTGAACATAGTTTAGTAATTACTGAAACTGGCAATCAAATTTTAACTTAATTTAATCAATAATGAAATTTTTAGGTATTGATTTTGGAAGTAAAAGAATCGGTTTAGCTATTGCTGATCAAGAAAATAATTTAGTTTTACCAATACAGATATTGAATAATCAATCTAATAACAAAACAATTCAAGAAATAAAGCAGATTTGTCAGAAAGAAAAGATTAATAAAATTATTGTCGGTCGTCCAGTTTGTTTAGACGGAAAAATAAGCAGTCAAACAAAGCGAACCGATTTTTTTATTGATCAATTAAAAAAGGAAATAAGATTACCAATTGATGTGGCTGACGAACGTTTGACATCTAAAATAGCGAAACAGTTAACTGGAAGGGATGATGAACATTCTGTATCGGCCATGATAATTCTCCGCGATTATTTATCCCGAAACTATCTGGTAGACAATACTAGCAGTTAAAAAATCAATACTTATTTAGAGACTGTTTTCTTTGTTAAAATCTAAAATTATATGAATCAACTACTGATTTTATTTTTTTTAACTTTTTTCTTGTCGATTATTTTGACTAGTTTAATTCGTAAATTAGCTATTAAGTGGAAAATTATTGATTATCCAAATTCTGCTCTGACGAGAAAAATCCACCATCGACCAACTCCATTATTAGGTGGTCTATCTATTTGCTTATCTTTTTTTATTGTTTTTGTTATTTTCTATTTTTTGCGACAAGATTATTTTATTGCTATTCTATCAAACAAACAATTACTTGGTATTTTAATTGCTAGTTTTGTTTTAATGATCGGTGGTTGTTTAGATGATAAATATCAATTATTACCGCAACAGCAAATTATCTTTCCTTTTTTAGCGGTAATAATTGTGATTATTGCCGGAATTAGCATTCAGTACATTAATAATCCTATCACCGGTGGATTATTTGATTTAGAACAATTTAAGATTAAGCTTTTTACTTGGCAAAATATACCTTATTATTTTGTCTTTTTTGCTAATATTTTCACTTTTTTTTGGTTAATGGGAATGATGTACACGACTAAACTATTAGACGGTTTAGATGGGTTAGTTTCTAGCTTGGTGGTTGTTGGATCATTGATTATTGCTCTTTTTTGTCTTACTCAGCGGATGAATTTGCCGTTAGTGGCTGATTTGGGTATTATTTTAGCCGGCGCTTTTACTGGTTTTTTATTATTCAATTGGCATCCCGCCAAGGTTTTTTTAGGTGAGGGGGGCAGTTTGTGGGCTGGTTTTATGCTAGGGATTTTAGCAATGTTGGGTGGAGGCAAAGTAGCTATAACTTCATTAATTATTGGCTTGCCGGCGTTAGATGTATTACTGGTCATTATTAAGCGTTTTATTAAACAAAAGAAAAATCCATTTTTGGCTGATCAAAATCATTTTCACCATCGTTTATTATTAGCTGGTTTATCAGTACAACAAACAGTGTTATTTTATTGTTGTTTAGCGACTATTTTTGGTGGATTAGCTTTGTTTTTGCAAACAGCAGGTAAGATTATTGCTTTATTTTGTTTGATAATTTTAATTTTTATTTTTTCTTTCTTGCTAAAACATAAAAGAAATAATAAAATATTAATAAATTAATCTTTGAAATTATGAAAAGATTCAGAAATTATTTATTCTTTTGTATTATTGCCATATTAATTTTTTTAGTTTGTCGAAATGTTGATTCTGGAATTAAGTTTGATGAAGGGCAAATAATTATTAATGGACAAACCATTAAATTAAATATTGCCGATGTTTATTCGAAACAAGCTAAGGGATTGTCTGGACAATCGTCTTTAACGGATAATCAAGGAATGTTATTTGTTTATCAGCAACTTGACAACCACGCTATTTGGATGAAACAAATGAATTTCCCGATTGATATTATTTGGATTGACCAACAAAAGATTGTTGACTTAATGACTAATGTTCCAGCGCCGAAAGTGGGCGATAGCACTTTGCCGATTTACCAGCCCAGAGCTGATAATAAATGTTTTTTGGAAGTTAACGCAGGGTTAGTAGCTAAATATCATTGGCAGATTGGCGATTCTGTGGTGATTACACCAGATTTTTGTCGGTGATTTTTTATAAAAACTTTGTAAAAAAGATAAACTTTTACAAATGCAATTAAACGTTAAGAAAATAGTTTGTTTGGAGAACTATTTTTTTGTGTTATAATTAATTTGTATTAACTTGATGATTATGGCTAAACAAAAGATTATTAGTTTAAGAGATTGGCTTATTGTGGCGGGGACAATTATTGTTATTATAATTATTTTTATTTTATTATATCGTTTTTATCCGCCCGATGCTAATCAACCAGTTAATTTATCAACAATTATTGGCATAGAAAAGACAAACGAGCGACAAAAACCGACGCCAATCAATGCGAGGAGTGTTTATTTAACTGCTTACTCAGCGGGAGGTGAAAAATTAAATGAGATAATTTCTTTAAGTAAACGCAGTGAAATAAATAGTGTCGTCATTGACATTAAAGATAGTAGTGGCAAAGTATTATTTGATACGACGAATGTTTTGGCTAATGAAATTGGCGCTAAAGAGGTACGGATTAATAATTTACCGGATTTGTTAGATAAACTACATCAGGCAAATATTTATGCCATCGCGCGTTTAGTTGTTTTTCAAGATCCGATTTTAGCGCGTGCTCA
>DAOWAM010000014.1 GCA_030634585.1 bacterium | reverse complement strand
TCTCCATGGGTTTGAAAAAATTATAATTTTTTATTAAGTAATTTAATTATTACAGAAGAGGAGCAATAATCAAAGAAACAATAGCTATTAACTTAATTAAAATATTTAGAGATGGTCCAGATGTATCTTTAAATGGATCACCGACTGTATCACCGACCACTGCTGCTTGATGTGATAATGATCCTTTCCCACCAAAATGATCTGCTTCAATATATTTTTTAGCATTATCCCAAGCTCCACCAGAATTGGCCATCATCACTGCTAATAAAAATCCAGTAATAATCGCTCCAACCAATAATCCACCCAATGCTTCTTTACCAATTAAAAAACCGACTACCAAGGGAATAAAAATTATTAAAATACCGGGTATTACCATTTCTTTTAGCGCTGATTTAGTAACTAACGCCACACATTGTTGTGAATTTGGTTTAGCATTGCCTTCCTTTAATCCGACTATTTCTTTGAATTGGCGACGTGCTTCTTTGATTACACTAAAGGCTGATTTTCCTACTGCTGACATAGTAACTGATGAAAAAATAAAAGGCAAACAACCACCAATAAATAAACCAATAATTACTTTAATTTGCAATAAGTCCAATACTTGTAAATGAACAATTTGTGCATAATTAACTAATAAAATCAAAGCAGTTAAGACGGCTGACCCAACAGCAAAACCTTTGCCAATCGCTGCGGTGGTATTACCGACTGAATCTAATTGTTCGCAACGTTGTCGAACTTCTGGTCCTAATTCAGCCATTTCTGCCAATCCAGCCGCATTATCTACTACTGGGCCGAAACTATCCGTAGCTAAAGTAATTGCTAAAGTAGACAACATACCTACAGCTGCCAAAGCAATTCCATAAAGACCAACCAAATAATGTGCTAAAGCAATTGTTCCACAAATAATTAGTACTGGTAAAACAGTGCTGGCCATTCCTAAACTTAATCCGCTAATTAAATTAGTCGCGGCACCCGTTTGTGATGACTTGGCTAATCGTTTAGTCGGTTGATAATTAGCGGAAGTATAATATTCGGTAATCAGACCAATCAACACCCCTGCCACCAATCCAGTTAATAAAGCAATAAATATTTTAAATGGGTGCTCAATAAAATAATAAATTAATAGACCAGATCCAATTAAGGTAATGCCCGCCGATACAAAAATTCCTCGATTCAAGATTGCTTGTGGTTTTTTTTGCTTACTTAATCTAATTACTAAATAGCCAAACAAACTAGCTATGTTTCCAACGGCTGCTAAAGCTAACGGCAAAATAATAGAAAATCTTCCGAACAAAATAATTGCTCCAGCACCTAAAAGCATCGCGGAAATAATCGAGTTAACATAAGATTCAAATAAATCAGAACCCATTCCAGCAACGTCGCCCACATTATCACCAACATTATCAGCAATCACAGCTGGATTTCTCGAATCATCTTCTGGTATTCCTTGTTCTACCTTTCCTACTAAATCCGCACCAATATCAGCTGCTTTAGTATAAATACCACCACCCACTCGAGCAAATAATGCAATCAGGGAAGCACCTAATCCAAATCCATATATGATCTGGACATCTTTAAAAATAAAATAAAGTAAAGAAATACCTAAAACACCCAGAGAAACAACACCAAATCCCATTACGCTTCCTGAGGCAAACGCCACTTTTAACCCTTGTCCGATACTGTGTTTTGTTGCCATCACGGTTCGACTATTTCCATTAGTTGCTGCGCGCATACCAATTTGTCCAGCTAATGCTGAAAAAAAAGCGCCCAGTAAAAAAGAAACTGCCGTTTGCCAATTAATAAAACAACTAAGTAATACGAAAATAACTAAAACAAACCAAATGACAATTTGGTATTCCTTTCGTAAAAAGGTTAGCGATCCCTCTTTAATTAATTTAGCGATTTCTTTCACTTTCTCAGAAAGAATTGGTTGTCGTTTGATCTTATAAAATAAAATCAAACTAAATAAGATTCCTAGTGAAGCACTAACAAGAGCAAAATAAAGTAATACCATAAATTAAAATATTAAAATTATCCTTCAATAGACCCTTCGGCAAGTTCGGGACTAAAGCTCGGAACCAAACTCAGGATGAGATTTTTCCTTTACTTTTTATTGTTCGTTAGTTTTGCTTCGCTCGCCATAGCTTTTTTTGGCGAAAGCGTGGGCTTACTTTTCTCTTTTGTTTTTTTTGTATTGTTCTTCGTTATGCTTTTTTTACTTATTTTTCTTTTTTTTATCGTTTTATTCTTTGTCTTAGCTATCTTCTTATCCTCTTTTTTGTCTTCTTTTTTGTCTTCTTTTTTATCCTTTTTCTTATCTTCTTTCTTGTCAAGCACTTCTTTAGCTTCTTCAATATTAATCTCCCAACCAGTTAAGCGTGACGCTAAACGAGCATTTTGCCCATTTCTGCCAATCGCTAATGATAACTGATTATTGGCTACCTTAACTATGGCTTTCTTCTCTTTTTCTTTTAAAGTAATTGAACTAATTTTAGCCGGGGAAAGAGCATTGGTAATAAATTCTTCTGTCTGATCGCTCCATTTAACAATATCTACTTTTTCTCCGCTTAATTCAGAAATGATTGTTTGTATGCGCACACCACGCTGACCAATACATGCACCAACTGGATCTAAATTTTCTTGTTCTGTCGACACAGCTACTTTAACACGAGATCCTGCTTCCCTGGCAACACTTTTAATTTCTAAATTGCCTTCGGCAATCTCCGGAATTTCCTTTGCAAATAATGCTTTGATAATAGCTGGGTGTCTTCGAGAAAGAATAATTTCTGGTCCTCGAGTTGATTGGTTAACAGACATTAAATAAAATTTCATTTTTGCTCCCGGATTATATTTTTCTTCTCTTACTTGTTCACTAAAAGGCAACAGGGCAATTGCTTTTTCTAAACCAACCACCGCACCTCGTTGTTCTAATCTTTGAATCGTTCCTTCAATGATTTGTTTTTCTTGTTGTTTGTATTCCTGAAATAACATTAATCGTTCCGCTTCTCGTAATCGTTGAACGATTACTTGTTTCGCCGTTTGTGCGGCGACTCTCCCGAAATTATCTGGCGCTGGTAATTTAATTTTCAATTCATCGCCTATTTTTATCTTCTTTTTTATTTTCTTTGCTTCACTAATAGTAATCTCTTTTCTTGAATTAAATCTTCTTACCTCTTCATTATCTATTCCTTCTTTTCTCTTGCCCACCATAGTAGTCACTAGGTTGTCTTTGCCAACCGAGACCCCGGTCCCAGTCGAAGACATAGGGGCTTTGACAGGAACTAAAACAGGTTTCTTCTTATTTATTTTTTCTTCTTTCTCCACTTTCTCTATTTTTTCTACTTTTTCTTCCTTTTCTTCTGGTAAATCTGCTACCACTATTTTAACATCAAATGCTTCCATTTTTCCTGTCTCTGGATCAAATTCAATTTTAATGTTTTGGTTTTTTTCGCCAAAATCTTTCCGATAAGCCGCTGATAACGCTTGTTTTAGCGCTTCTAAAACTATTTCTTTTGAAATATTTTTTTGTTTGGCAACCGCTTCTATAAAAGCAGTAATTGAAATGTCTTCCATAAAAAGTTATAAATTAAAAAATAAATACTAGTTTATAATTTAATAAACTAGCTTATCTTTATTATAATGCTTATTTTAAAAAAAGCAAGCGACTGTTATCGAAAGCACTTGCTTATACCAATAGATCAAGCTAAAGAAACGGCTCGGTAGTGATAGATTTCTGGTTGCGATAAATACTGGTCAATAGCGATTAAATCAACCTGCCAATGCTGATCAGTAATATGATACTGTTTTAACCAAATTTGTATTGTTCGATAAATTTTTCTTTTTTTGTAATAAGTAAATTCTTCTTCTGGTAACCCAAATCGGTCGTCCTGCTTACTTTTTACTTCGACGAATATTATTATCTTTTTTTTCCGGGCAATAATATCAATTTCTCCAAAGCAAGAATAAAAATTTCTTTCCAAAATCTTGTAATGTTTTTTCTTTAAATATTGAACCGCTATGTCTTCTCCTATATTTCCTAATTTTCGTCGATTAAGTATCATGAAATTATTTTTTTGATCTAGAAAAATATTGTTCAAATTTTTCTTTGGCAAGTTGTTTTTTTCTTTCTTGTGGAAGTACCACCAACCAATAACGAACAATAAAAAACAGCCAGACAAATCCACCACCAAAATAAATTATCCACCAAAATCTAAATTTAAAAAAAATTAGATTTTCCTGACGCGCAAAAATCAGAAATAAATTAGTAAATCCTAAAACAAAAGAAAAAGAAACTATTCTATCCAACACTAAGCGAGTTAACCTTTTTTTATTTGCTTTTCGCCAAATTAAAATAATTATTCCTCCTGCCAATAGAATAAATGCTAAAACGAAAACTAATTTCAAATATAGCGAACTGAGCCCAGATAAAGGCGAAATAAACAAATATCTTAAATTAAAAAATTGTTTAAAATTAAACATCGTTGTTATTTAAATTAGATTGTATCTAAAAGATTATTCTTTTTGAGAAAACAATAATCCAAAATGATAAGGTCCCGCGTTAAACTCTTGTTCCAAAATTAAATCAAGTTGTTGTCCAGCTTGTTTAATTTTACTTGGAAAAATTCGTAAATCAACTGATGGACCAAAAGGAATATTTGTTTTTTTCCAATCAACGATCAATATTTTTCCACCCGGTTTACTAATACGATAAGCTTCTTTAATAACCGCTGCTTTTTCTCTCAGTTGAAATAAAATATTAATTACCATTACTAAATCTATACTATTTTCTTTAATCTTTGTTGATCCGACTACATCTAAATCTGCCCAAATCGTTTTTACATTATTTATCCCTCGCATTTGGGCCGTTGTATTTAAACTTTGTAGCGCTGACTTCATAACATCCACCGCATAAACTATTCCTCCATCGCCAACCATTTTTGCCGCCTGTAAAGAAAATGGTCCACGCGCGCCACAACCTAGGTCAGATACTCTCATTCCCTCTGTTATCTCAATTTTTGATAAAATCTTATAAGGATTTAATAATTGGTCTCCTCCTGGAATTTTATAATTAGATAATGTCATATAATTAAATTGTTATATTTTTATTATTATAATAATAAAAATAATTTAGGTCAATCAAAATCAAAAACTTGATTCTTTCCCAAATGATTTATTGTTCACTAACTGTCGGATTGGTTTAAAACTACGACGATGTAAGGGACAGACACCGTATTGTTTAATCAATTCCAGATGTTTCTTTGTTCCATAGCCTTTATGGTGATCAAATAAGTACTGGGGATAATGTTGATGTGCCACGGTAACCATCCAATGATCACGCCAAACTTTGGCCACGATTGAAGCGGCAGCAATAGATAAGATTTTTTCGTCACCTTTAATAATTGATTGTTTAGCCAAGTTTATTTGTGCTAATTTAATTTGACCATCAATTAATAAATAATCTGGTTGAACCGATAAATGTTGTATTGCTCTAATCATTACTAATTGATTAGCTGGTCCTAATCCTATTTGATCAATTTCTTTTTCACTAATTATGCCGATTCCGTAACTCATTGCTTGTTTAATGATCATTGAAGAAAGCAGATTTCTTTGTCGAGCAGTTATTCTTTTTGAACTATTAATTTTCTTCCATAGTTGGGTTATGTATTTTTTTTGTGGGTCAAAAATTATCGCAGCAGCAACTAATGGTCCCGCCCAAGAACCACGTCCCACTTCGTCTAAACCAGCGATGTATTGATAACCTTGCTGTTTTAATTGATTTTCTGCTTGTAAATTAAGTGTCATCGGATTAACAAAATATAATTGACTAATTAAAATTTTCTGTCTATTATAAAAATACGCCGAGGTGGTGAAATTGGTAAACACGCTAGGTTTAGGACCTAGTGAGAGCAATCTCTTGGGAGTTCAAGTCTCCCCCTCGGCATTTTTTGTTTTTTATAATATTTTAATCTCTCATAAAAATACGGCTCGCTGACAACGCCATTCCTTGCCATAGACTAAACATTATCGTAAATCCTAACAAAATAATCATAACGCCTAACATTTGATATAAAAGCCGTGATCCACCATACATACCTAGTTTATCTTCTGCCCAAGCAGTTGCTCCAAGATTCTTTAGTATCCAATCTGATTTAATGGTAATAAAAAATCCTATAATAACGATTCCTAATCCTAGGAAAAGATTTAACATACATTATAATAAATAAAACAATAAATGGGCGTGGATGGACTTGAACCATCGACATCCACTTTATAAGAGTGGTGCTCTAACCACTGAGCTACACGCCCCTGTTATAATATTATCTTAATATAAATTATTCTTTTTATCAACATTGTCTATATTGCCTCTTTGTATTTTATAGAAGTTTTAATTTGATTAACGACTCAGAAAATGGTAAAATGAATGTAAATAAAGTAAAAAATAATGAAAAATGTTTTGGCTTTAGATATTGGTGGGACAAAAATAGATATTGGTTTAGTTAACCAACACAATAAACTTATTTGGCAAAAACAATATTCTACTAATTGCCATCAGGGCGGTCAAATGACATTAAATCATATTATCAAAATAATTGATCGCCATTATTCTCCTGATTTATCCGCAATTTGTTTGGCAATCGCCGGTCAGGTTGATTCAATAAAAAAAGAGGTTTTTTTTAGTCCTCATTTTCCAAAATCATTACAAAAAACGATTCGTCTAGGTAAAATACTGAAACAAAAATTTCATTTGCCAATTTTTATGGACAATGACGCTAATTGTTTTACTTTAGGAGAAAGTTATTATGGTCAAGGCAAGCAGAGTAATTATGTTTTGGGTTTAACAATTGGCACTGGATTAGGAAGTAGTTTAGTTATTAATAAACGGGTTTATCGTGGTCATCATAATGGAATTGAGCTTGGTCATATTTTAATAAAAAGAAATCATTCACTAAAACATTTAGAATATTATCTTTCCGGCACTGGTTTAACTAATTTATATCTACAAAAGAAAAAACAATTGCTTTCTACAACAGAAATTATTAAACGTGCTCAGAAAAAAGAATTAATTGCGCAAGCAAGTTTAAAAGAGTTTTATGATTATTTAAAGCTAGGAATCATCAACGCTATTCTTGGTTTTGATCCCGATATTGTTATCGTGGGCGGAGGAATCAGCCAAACAGATTTACCATGGAAAAAAATATTTCAGGAAATTAAACAAAGTATTCCTTTACCAATTTATCAACAAGTTAAAATAGTTTGTTCAAAAGCGCCAAACAAAATGACATTGTTGGGAGTATCTCTCTTAACAAAAAAATACTAAGTTATTATTTAAAAAACTTTCGTTTTATCATATTTATTTACTTTGCATTTTACACTTTCATCTTATGCCTATTCCTCAATTGAGTCGTAAAATTAAAAAAGATTGGCGTGTTAAACCTATTGGTTTAGTCGCCCCTAATAAAAATAGCTATTCCTCTAAACAAATAGAAAAAGAAACAAAAAATAAATCTTTAATTACTGTTCTACTATCTCTATTTATTGTTGGTGGCATAGTATTTTTTATTTTTTTTATTTGGACGTTTAGAAGCTTACCTGATCCAAATCATTTATTAGAAAGAAATATTGAACAAAGCACTAAAATATACGATCGAACTGGCGAAATAATTCTTTATGAAGTTCATGGCGCGCAACGCCGTTATTTAGTAGAACTTTATGAAATCTCGCCTTTTTTAGTTAAGGCAACTATTAATACTGAAGATAAGGATTTCTATAATCATCACGGGTTTGATTTACGTGGAATTTTACGCGCTTTTTTGACCAATTTAATTAAAGGAGGGGAAATACAAGGAGGATCAACAATTACTCAACAACTAATTAAGAATGCTGTTTTAACATCCCAAAAAAGTTATATTCGTAAAATTAAAGAGTTATTATTAGCTTTTCAAATTGAAAATAAATTTACTAAAGATCAAATTTTAAAGATGTATCTTAATGAAATACCTTATGGTAGAAATGCTTATGGTTCTGAAGCAGCCGCGCAAATTTATTTTAATAAACAAGCTAAAGATCTTACTTTAGCAGAAAGCGCGTTATTGGCCAGCTTACCAAAAGCACCAACTTATTATTCGCCCGACGGAAGTCATCAACAAGAGCTAATTTCTAGACAACATTACATCATTGATTCAATGTTAAAAGAAAAACAAATTTCTCCTGAACAAGCTGAAACTGCTAAACAGATTGATATTTTATCACAAATTATCCCTCGTCGAGAAGCAATTATTGCTCCTCATTTTGTTACTTATATTAAAGAACGATTGACTAATCGCTATGGCCAAAGATTGGTTGAACAAGGGGGATTAAAAATAATTACTACTTTAGACGTAGATAAACAAAAATCAGCAGAAGACATTATCCAGGCGCAAAGTGAATATAATCAAGATGTATTACAAGCAACCAATACTTCTTTAATCGCTATTGATGTTCCCAGTGGAGATATCTTGGCAATGGTTGGTTCTCGCGATTGGTTCAATCAGGAAATTGATGGTCAAGTAAATGTTAGTTTAGCCAATCGACAACCAGGATCATCTTTTAAACCTATTATTTACGCCTCTGCTTGGCAAAAGGGATACACACCAGACACTGTTTTATTTGACGCAGAAACCAATTTTGGATCGGGTGCCCCAGGACAAGCAGATTATATACCTCAAAATTATACTGGCGAAGAATATGGTCCAGTGACTATGCGTCAAGCATTAGCCGGTTCACTTAATATTGCTTCCGTTAAAACACTTTATATCACCGGATTACCGATAGTTTTAAACTTGGCTACAAAACTTAGTTACACTACCCTCACCGATCCAAGTCGATATGGATTATCCTTAGTTTTAGGGGGAGCAGAAATAAAATTATTAGAACACACTAACGCTTTTGCTGCTTTTGCACGAGAGGGAATTTATAAACCTGCTACTAGTATTCTCCGTGTAGAAAATAATCAAGGACAAATACTGGAAGAGAGGAAAGAAGAAGTCGGTCAAAGAGCACTTGAACCACAAATTGCTCGACAAATTAATTCTGTATTATCTGATGATTCAGCGCGTAGTTTTATTTTTGGCGCGCGTGGTTTATTAACATTAAATAATCGGCCCGTTGCCGCCAAAACTGGCACAACTAATGATAGTCGTGATGCTTGGACGGTTGGTTATACACCTAGCTTGGCGTGTGGTGTTTGGGTTGGTAATAATGATAACGCATCAATGAATGAACTTGCTGGTGGAATAACTGCTGCTGCTCCTATTTGGCATAAATTTATGGAATCTGCTTTATTAGAACAACCCGTTGAAGAGTTTAATTTACCCGATTCAGAATTAACTAATCAGTCAATTTTAAACGGGAAAATTGGACAATCTACCAATGGCGATATACATAATATTCTTTATTTTATCAATAAAGACAATCCGCGTGGATCAGAGCCAACCGATCCCACCACAAATTCACAATATCAACACTGGGAAGAAGCAGTTCAACGCTGGCTCAGTGAAAAAAAAGAACAAATACCTAAATCGTTTTTAGGTGAAGAATTAAAACCACAAATCAAAATTATTTCACCGGTTGATCAAGCAGAAATTAAAGAGAACAAATTAGCAGTTGATATTGTTTTAACTTCTGCTTCGTCAATTAAACAAATCATTTGTTTAATTGACGGTCATTTTGCCGATATAATACAACAATCACCTTATCAATGTCATCTTAATTTAAGCGGATTACCATCAGGAAAACATAAAATAATTGCTCAAGTTTTTGATCATTTTGGAAATCAACAAACGGATAGCAAAGATATTTTCTTAATGTCTTCTGATCATCAGCCTTTAATTCAATGGTTAAGTCCGTTAAATAATTCGATCATCTATCCAGAAAATTTCCCTTTACTCTTATCGCTCTCCTTACCCGTTCAGCAAGATAAAATTGAACAAGTAAAATTCTTTTATCATAATTTAACGGACAAAAGAAAACAATTAATCAGTACTATTTTTAATCCTGCACTAAATAAACGTATTAATTTCACTTGGACTGATTCACCTAGCATGGGAAACTATCAATTATCAGCGCAAATCATAAAACAAAATCAGGAAATAATTAACAGCGAATTCATTGATATTGAAATTAAATAAACTAAACTAAATTAAATTAATTTTAAGTATAAACGAAACCAACGAGATTATCTCTCGTTGGTTTCCAATTATCTATTAAATATATTCTCTTTACGTGTTCCTGAAGATGTTGTACAAAATAAGTCGTTAATTCTATTGTTTAATTGGCATAATAATAGAAAAGTAGCGTTGTTCTTTTTTCGGACAAATCATTACCGGATTATTATTATCGATCATTTTTATTATTGCCTGATCATCGGCTAGATTATTTAAACTATCTAATAAATAACGATAATTAAAAGTAACCATATTTTTTTCTCCTTCAATTTTAGCTGGTATTTCTGATTGATTTTGTCCAATTTGACTAGCAGAAGAAGAAATAATAATTTTATCATGTTGAGGAATGAATTCCAAATTTATATCATTAATTTCTCCTCGACTAAATAGTCCGGCTGTTTTAATGTATCTAACTATTGAAGCTATGTCGACTGTTGCTGTAGTACTAAACTTTTTTGGAACAATTTGTTGATAATCAGGATATTCTCCACTGATTGTTCGAGAAATAAATTCGATTTGATTAAAAGAAAAAAGGATTTGATTCTCCGACGGAAAGATTTCAATTTCTTGTTTATTATCTTGTTC
>DAOWAM010000088.1 GCA_030634585.1 bacterium | reverse complement strand
ATTTACAGATTCTTCGTTCGTGCCGGCAAGTTATTGCATTCAGGACGGGCGGACAGCTGTAAAAATAATATCAGATGAAATAAAAACTTCGTCAATTAGCGTTGTGGTTGGCGCTTTGTATGGAAATAAATGGCATGAGATGTGGGAATTTATATTAATACCTGACAAAACCAACAAAGATAATCATTGGCTTATCAGTGAAATTAAATGCTTAAATTAATTATAAATTAAAATAAAATTTATGCGCGTAAAAACAGTTTTTTTATTGGCAGTTATGTTTTGTTTGGTTGTTTTGGCTGGCTGCTCTATAACTGATTCGGATAATACAACATCCGATTCTGGCAAATCCAAAACAACAAAAGTTAGCATGGAGGGTTTTTTTAAGGAGTACTGCGGCATCTATGTTAATAAATTTCAAAGCAGAGATTTAAAAAGTTATAGGATAGAGGAGTCTGGCAATATGGGCTATGGATATTATGAGAGTATAGACGAGTGTATAGAGGAAATGCTAAAAATTGACAAATTAGCCGAAGACGCTTGCGAGCAGTATGGTAAAGCTAGCGGCATAGATTGCGGCGAAGCTATGTTTGCGCGGCAGGAAAATTTTAAAAAAAATATGACTCAAAGCGGCTGTGTTGAAAATGGCAAAAGCAACCGCTGTTTCTTATTTGACACTTCCCAATCCAGATGGGCCGATGCATCAGCCGATCAAACAAGAGAGGCTAATATTAAATATTCCGAATGTTTGCAAAAAGTTGAATATGCTTGCGCTGAATTGCCAAAAAATTGGTAATTGATTAAAATAAAAAGATTTTAATATTTTTTAACTCACAAAAGATAGAGATTAATTTTAAATATAGAGTTAAATAAAACAGGCTTAAAGCCTGTTTTTATTATTGTTTTGATTGCATAAAAAAGAAAAAAGTTGTGTTTAGAATAATTGAATTATTTGCGGGCAACAGATAGTGATAGGAATTTATTGAAATCAGTGTTAAAGCATTTTCGTTTTTCTTTGATTAAGAGGGAGCCAAAATAGAAAATTAAAAATAAATTAACCCATAATCAAGTAAAAATATTTATTTAAATCAGTATTTAAATATAGATTTTAATATTTGGCATTGACTTTATTTTTAAAACGGTTTGTTTAAGATTGCTAAAATGATAATTGTTTAGTAAAATTAAGCTAAATCAAACGGACGCGTTATTCAGGGAGAATAATAAAAGTTGAATAAAATTAAAACAATAATTTTAAATAAGAAAGGTGGTGAATAAATATGAAAAAAATAATTTTAGGTTTAGCAAGCATAGCTTTAGTTTTTGGCTTAATAGGCAGCGTTGGCGCCATAAACACTGCTTCTAAAAAAGATCAAAAGAAAAAATTCAGCCTTCCGGAAAACGCGGTAGAAGTTTCCCATGGAGTTTTTTATCTTGGAGAATCAATGAATAAAGGGGAAGTAGTAGAAGGATATGCTTTTGTTCATTACGCAAAGTCTACTGCCAAATCCAAACCGGTATGGGATGATACAGTAGATATATATAAATTCATGCGCGGTGGATTGAAGTGGGCTAATACTATACAATATAAAATAAACCCTAGTTACATTGGAGGCTTAGATCAAAACGATGTTGAAATCACTTTAAATGCAAGCTTGGAAATATGGGATTCAGAAATTTCATTTGAGTTTTTTGATTCAATTACTACAACAACTGAAACTTCTGTTGGCTTCGATGGTACAAATATAGTAATATGGGGATATTTAGGTAGTTCAGGAACTATTGCCCAGAATACAATCTGGTTTAATAGAAGGACAAAAGAGATAGTGGAATCTGATGTTGTGTTTAACACACACTATATTTGGAGCGCAGTTGAAAATTGTCCAGATAATGCCATGGACCTGCAAAACATAGCAACCCACGAATTCGGGCACAACGGTTTAGGCGACCTGTATATGCCAAAAAGCGTAGAACTTACAATGCACGGGTACAGTGATTACGGAGAAACCAAGAAACAAGATTTGGGAACTGGCGATGTTTCGGGAATTCAGGAATTATACGGAAATTAGATTTTTTATTTTTAAATACTTATTTAAATCATTATTTAAATATGGATTTTAGAATTGGTATTGATTTTATTTTCAAAATAGTTTAAGATAGTAATATATAAACAGGCATTATGCCTTTGTTTTATTTTGAATTAAAATGCTATTTGATTGGCATATTTTGCCTTTGTGTTTAATAGATACCAAATTTATCGGCGCTTAAAGCGCGCTTTGTACCCGTAGCTCAATTGGATAGAGTGTCTGGCTTCGGACCAGAAGGTTGCAGGTTCGAGTCCTGCCGGGTACACATGGCTTGCCATATAAGTGTTTCTATCCGCTTGTAGCTCAACTGGCAGAGCAGGGGCCTCTTAAGCCCAAGGTTCTGGGTTCGATTCCCAGCGGGCGGACAAATTTGGAGCGCAGCGGATATTGCGTTTTCCGCCAAGTCCCATTTACAAATTTTAAATAAATTGTTATTATATAGTTAAAGTTAGATTTATAATTTTAATTTTGCAGTTTGCATAACGAATTGCATTTTTTTTAAGTTTATGGCAAAAGAACAGAAAATTTTTCATATAGATAAAAAAGTATTAGCGGAGATT
>DAOWAM010000010.1 GCA_030634585.1 bacterium | reverse complement strand
AGGCGGAAAATTATAATGATGGAAAAATCGTCTTTTGCAGGATAATTCCATAGTATCAAGTAATTGTTCTTCGCTAGGTGAACCCAGGGTAATAATTGACAATACCTGTGTTTCGCCTCGTTGAAAAATAGCTGAACCATGTACTCGCGGAATAGCGCCAATTTGACAATCCAATGATCTAATTTCATCAACGGCGCGACCATCGATTCGTTGTTGTTTACTTAAAATTGCCTGACTAACTGCTTGATAAATTAATTGATGTGTATATCCCATCATTTTTTCTCTTGCTTCTTCATTGATATCCTTGGTAATTAAAAATGCATCTAACTTCTGTTCTACTTCTTTTATTGCATCCAATCGATTTGCTTTGGTCAACAATGGCTTTTTAAAAAAATACTCGTGAATTTCTTTATTAACAAAGTCACTAGTTGTTTTTTTATTGTCCATCCCTTCTTTATCTTCGTTTGGTAATACAGATAGATTCTTTTTGAGACCAATCTTTTGTTGAATTTTTGTAAAAAATGCTGTTAGTTCATCTAAATGCTTGGCACCAAAAGTGATTGCTTGTAAAATTTCTTCCTTGGGTATTTCGTGAGCACCTGCTTCAATCATTAAAACACTATTTTGTTTTCCAGCGATAAAAATATCGAAACTACTTTTTTCTTTTTCTTCTTTGATTGGATTTAAAATAAGTTTATTATCGATTTTTCCAACGCTTAACCCAGCAATCGGTCCATTCCAAGGAATATCCGAAATTGCCAATGCTAAAGAGGTAGCATATAAACCAACTATGGCCGGATCATTTTCTTGATCAATTGCTAAAACAGTAATAACTACCTGTATTTCACAACGCATATCTTGATTAAAAAGAGGACGAATTGAGCGATCAATTACCCGTCCAGCCAAAACAGCTTCGTCTGAAGGCCTCGTTTCTCTTTTGATAAATCGAGAACCTTTAATTTTCCCTGCCGCATAAAATCTTTCTTCATAATTAATCATTAAAGGAAAATAATTCATTCCTTCTTTTTCTTTACCTAAAACAGCCGTTGCTAAAACTACTGTTTCTCCATATTGAACCAAACAAGACCCATTAGCCTGTTGAGCTAACTGCCCAACAGTAACCTTTAATTCTCGCCCAGCCAATTGTGTGCTAAAATGTTCAATTGCCATTTGTTTTTTAAGTTAATTTATTTAATTTATTATTTTTTATACTAATAAACTATGGTGTATTAACTACCATAGTTAAAATCCACTATAGCAATAAATCGTTATTAAGATCGTTTCTTATAAATTAAAAACTTTTTCTTTCCTAAGTCAATAAAATCATCTACTTGTTCGATTAATTTATTACTAGTTGTTTTTTTAAAAGCTAAAGCTTCCACTAATTTACCATGATTTTGTAAATATTCCACAGCTGGTATATAATCACCATCTCCGCTAACCAAAACAATAACATCTATACTTTCAGACATTCTAATCATATCCACAGTAATTCCTACATCCCAATCAGCCTTTTTCGCGCCCCCGTAAAATATCTGCAAATCTTTGATTTTAGTTTCAAATCCTTGCTTATTCAATATCTCAAAAAAATTTTTCTCTTCTCTACTTTCCGAATTAATCACATAAGCTAAAGCGCGAATTAATTGTCGTCCAGCCAAACCAACTTTCAGAATTTCCGCAAAATTAACATTTGCTTTATATATATTTTTAGCAGAATGATACATATTTTGTACATCTACAAAAATAGCTACTCGTTGAGCTTTATTTTTAATCATTAATGTTTTAAGTTTAATTTTTTAATTAACTTCTGATAACTTTTTTCGTCTTCTTTCTTTAAATAATTAAGTAACTTTCGACGTTGACTAATTTTTCTAATTAACCCTCGTCGAGACGAATAATCATGTGTATTTCTCTTTAAATGGATGGCTAATTCATTAATCTCTTCGCTTAAAATAGCAATTTGCACTTTACTTGAACCAACATCCTGATCATGCACCTTAAATTGATCGATTATCTTTTTCTTTTTGTCTTTTGCCAACATA
This sequence comes from bacterium, assembly GCA_030634585.1. GTDB lineage: Bacteria > Patescibacteriota > Patescibacteriia > UBA2591 > DAOWAM01 > DAOWAM01. The sequence continues at coordinate 9,873 of DAOWAM010000010.1, read as the reverse complement.
AAATTTTTTAATTATGATTAATTAACATCGCTAATATTAACATTAAAGAAAAAAAAGAGCAACCCCTCACCTAAGAAGCTTAATTACATTTTCTAGTATTGCTTGTGCTACTTTAAAATAGTCAGTATATTTATTTTGACTTTGATTATCTTAACTAACTATATAGAATAAAACATAATTATTAAATTTGCTCTTCTTTAAATGAGAAATTAGTGATCACGCCCAGTTAAACAAAATAGGGGGTTAATAATTCAACTTGGTTTTTTGTCCAAAAGATGATAAAATAAAATCAATCTTGTTTTAATTTGTCTTTTATATGGAAACCGATTTAAAAAAATTTATTACCGATTTTTTAAATTATTTAGAGATAGAAAAGGGACGAAGTCAACTGACTATTCGTAATTATTATTTTTATCTAACACGTTTTTCTAATTGGGCAAAAATAAAACAACCCTCAGAAATTACCTATCAATTAATTAGGGATTATCGTCTTTGGCTCAACCGTCTCACTACGCATCAGGGAAAAACGTTGTCTTCTCAAACACAAAATTATCATCTTATCGCTTTACGCGCTTTTTTAAAATATCTTGCCAAACAAGACATAGTCACTCTCGCGCCAGAAAAAATAGAATTGGCTAAAACATCGCGACCTAAAGTCACTTTTTTAGAAGGTGGTGATTTAAAAAATCTATTAAACGCGCCTCTATCTACTAAAATTAAAAATGATTTAGAAAAGATAATCCAATTACGTGATAAAGCGATATTGGAATTATTTTTTTCTACTGGTTTACGTGTTTCTGAATTATCTAATTTAAAAAAAGAGAATATTAATCTAAATAAAGATGAATTTACCATTGTTGGCAAGGGTAAAAAAACAAGAATTGTCTTTCTTTCACCATCCGCAAAATATTGGTTAAAAAAATATCTTGATCAACGAGTTGATTTAGACGATAGTTTGTTTACTCGTTATAATCGTGGAAAAGATAAATTATCCGATACAAAGCAAGGGTTATCTGCTCGCAGTATTGAACGATTAGTTAAAAAATATGCTAAAATTGCCGGCATTACTAAACATGTTGTTCCACATACACTTCGTCATTCATTTGCCACCGATCTATTGCGTAATGGCGCTGATATTCGTTCGGTACAAGAAATGCTAGGACATAGCTCTATTACTACTACACAAATTTATACTCATATCACTAACCAACGCCTAAAAAAGGTATACCAAACTGCACATGATCGACAATCAAATAATTAATTAAGAATTTATTTTATATATTTTATTTGAATAATCCTATTCTATTATTTTTATCTTTACAGATATCAAATTTCTGTTATAATAATAATAGTACGCCCCCATAGCTCAACGGATAGAGCATCTGTCTTCTAAACAGAATATAGAGGTTCGATTCCTCTTGGGGGTACCAGATAAATGTGGTGGCTATAGTTCAATGGTAGAACAATGGGTTGTGGTCCCATCAACGAGAGTTCGATTCTCTCTAGCCACCCTTAGTAATTATTATTTAACTCGTTTAATTATATTATACTAAATACACATGCAACAAAACATTATCTACATTTTAGTTATTGTTACTATCGGGATTTATCTTTTTTATCGTCATCGAAATAAATCTAAAAATAACCCGTTAAAATCAAAGAGCGGAACTACGCCTGTTTTAAATCGTTTTGCCAAAGATTTAACCCGTTTAGCTAAAGAAGGTAAGATCGATCCGGTAATTGGCAGAGGCAAAGAGATCAAACGTGTAATTCAAATTCTTAGCCGTCGTAAAAAAAATAACCCAGTACTGATTGGTCCACCTGGAGTAGGCAAAACAGCGATTGTTGAGGGATTAGCTTTAGAAATTGTCAAAAAGCGCGTCCCGCGAGAAATTTTAAAAAAACGAGTTTTAGCGTTAGACTTGGTTGGAATGATGGCCGGAACTAAGTACCGAGGAGAATTTGAGCAAAGATTAAAAGCAATTACTCATGAGGTCGAACTGGCGGAACGAAACATTATCATTTTTATTGATGAACTTCATATTTTAGCGGAGGCTAGAGGAAGTGAAGGAGCAATTGCTACTTCTGATATCTTAAAACCCGCTTTAGCTCGTGGCACATTACAAGCAGTTGGCGCCACCACACCAAATGAATACAACCAATATATTAGAAAAGATCTAACTCTGGAAAGACGCTTTCAACCAATCAAAATTAATGAACCAACAGTAAAAATAACCATCGAAATTTTAAAAGGACTACGTCCAATCTACGAAGATTATCATCAAGTAAAAATTACTGATAACGCACTTATTGCCGCCACGAATTTTTCTAATAAATATATTAGTAATCGTTATTTACCTGATAAGGCAATTGATTTAATTGACGAGGCCTCGGCTAAGGTAAAATTAGGATTAGTTTATTTACCAGATAGAATTATCAAACTAAATAAAGAAATTGGAAAAATGAAATATCTACTGGAAAATCAAAAGGGGAAGGAATTAACCGTATTAAAACAAAAAAAGGTGAGCAAAGAAATCAAAAAACGACAAGAAAAAATAAAGCTGCTTACCTCAACTCAGCAACTCCAAAAAACGAAACAACCAATTGTTGGAGCAAAAGAGATTAAAGAAATTGTCTCGGAATGGATTGATTTACCAATCGAAAAAATAATTTAATTAATTTATAATTAAGTAAAGGTCGAAAATAAATAAAATTTATTAACAATTAAGTTAAAAATTATGAATAATATCGAAACAAAGGTAGCTACTAAGGTATCTACTGCCACTAAAGTGATGTTGGCAGCTGTCATCATCGCCGCATTTGCCGCTGGAGCATTCGGTCTAAAAAATATGAGTAATATAGCCAAAGAGCGAAAACTTATCAATACGACCAATGAAATTTCCAAGCTAATAGAACTTAATAAAGAATCAGTAGCCTTGAACCAACTTTTAAAAATGGATGTTGGGCTGAGAACTGATATTTGTTATCGTTTACTTTCGATAGAATCGCTATCATTTTCTAAACTTTTAAGTGTAGCAACTAATGAGCAATTTGAGGACCTTTTGGCTCCGGTACTTCAACGATTACTTATTGACAAAAATGATTTTGATGTTCTGAATCGCGTTATGGCTGATTTGGATTTAGAGAAGCAACGAATAATGTACCTTGCGCTTGAAGAACCAGTTTTTGAAAGGTTATTATTATCAATTGACCCCAACATTACAGAAAGAATAATGGCACCAAAAAGCTTATCACCCTTATTATCACCACTATAAAACAATTTTGCTCTTTAATCTGAACACTTCATGATTAATCGATCTTGTTGACTCAAATAAAAAATTCTAAAATTCAAGAAAATATATAGATAGGAGACCCTTAGGGTCTCCTATCTGTTATTGTATCTTATATATAAATTGGCATCGAGTTTCTCGATGCCAATGTGTTCTAATTTCTCTAAAGTTCTTTCAAATTCTGGTAGGTCTGCAGGGAATCGAACCCTGATCAATGGCTTAAGAGGCCACTGCTCTACCGTTGAGCTACAAACCCCCTCTCTAAAAACATGTAAAAACATTTGCGATCTTCGCCACGTCTGGAATGTGCGTAGCGCTTTCGTCAAATACCGTTGAGTCCCAATATCCCGACATTGTATCGGAATCACAAACCATTTAGATGGATCAAAATATATTATGAAAATAGGTTAATCACTATGACTTAATTAATCTCGTGATTATTTTTTAAAACTTAACTATTTGATCAATACGTTTGATACTAATCGCTTGTTTTGTCATTGGATCAATTTTAATCAATACGCCATCAACGATTGCAGGGCCTTCCATCGCTGGTTCAAGGATTTGTGGCATTTGAGTTAAAAACTTTTGAATCACTATTTCTTTTTTAGATCCTAAAATTGAGTTCTGACTACCCACCATTCCTATATCACACAAGAAAGCAGTTCCCTTAGGTAAAATTTGCGTATCAGCAGTGGCGACATGCGTATGTGTTCCTACTACTGCCGACACTCGCCCATCTAGATATCTTGCTAACGCTTGTTTTTCTGAAGTTGCTTCAGCGTGAAAATCAACTAAAATTGCCACTAACTTTTCTTGGCGATATCTTTTTAAAATTTGATCAATCCGTCGGAAAGGACAATCCAAATCATTATGCATAAATACTCGACCCAATAAATTAATCACTAAAACAGCTTTATTGCCAACTTTGATAATTTTTGTGCCTTGTCCCGGCACATGCGCTGGATAATTAGCTGGTCTAACAATCGGTACGTTTTTGTCTTTTAATAAAGGTAATATTTCTGATCGAGCAAAAACATGATTTCCGGTGGTCAACGCATTTACTCCCATCGATAAAACTTCTCGTAAGATTTTTGGTGTAATTCCTTTACCATGTGCTAAATTTTCTCCATTAATTAATATTAAGTCTGGTTTGTATTGTTGTTTTAATTTAGGAAGAACTTTAGCCAACGCTCGGCGGCCAATTTTTCCTACCACATCACCGAAGAAGAGAATGGTCAATTCTTTTGTTTTTTGTTTTATGGTCATAATTAGTTAATAAAATGATATCAATATATTATCTAGCGTATTCAACAACTCTTTTTTCTCTAATAATAGTTACTTTTATTTCACCCGGATACTTTAATTCTTCTTCAATTTTTTTACTAATTTCCCGCGCTAATTTTTCGGCGGCCAAATCATCAATTTGTTCTGGGGTAACAAAAACACGAATCTCTCTACCTGCTTGCAAAGCATAAGTTTTTTTAACTCCAGAAAATGTTTTTGCTAAGTTTTCTAAATCTTCTAATCTCTTCAAATAGGCTTCGTAAGAATCTCTTCTCGCGCCAGGACGCGCGCCAGAAATAGCGTCGGCTACTTTTACAATAGTAGCGATTAAAGTAGGTGGTTTATCATCATGATGAGTGGCAATTGGAATAATAATTTCTTCTGATAAACCAAATTTTTCCGCAATTTCTTTTCCAATTTGTGGATGTGTCCCCTCAATTTCTTGATCTAATGCCTTACCAATGTCATGTAATAAGCCAGCTTGTCGAACAATTGATTCATTGGCGCCTAGCTCTCTGGCCAAAAGAACTGACAGTTTAGATACTTCAATCGAATGTTGTAATACATTTTGTCCATAGCTAGTTCTGAATTTTAAACGTCCTAATAATTGTGTTAATTTTGGATCAAATCCAGTAACGCCCACTCGCACGAGTGCTTCTTCACCTGCCGCTTTGACTTCTTCATTTATTTTTACTTTTGCATCTTCAATAAATTTCTCAATTCTTGATGGCTGAATTCGTCCATCTAAAATTAGATTTTCTAATGCCGTTTTAGCAATTGCTCTTCTAATCGGATTAAAGGCAGAAATAATCACTGTTTCTGGAGAATCATCCACGATAATTTCCGTACCAGTTAATCGTTCAATGGTACGAATGTTTCTTCCTTCTCGTCCAATAATCCTTCCTTTCATTTCATCGGAAGGAAGATGTACGGTTGAAGTAGTTCTTTCTACGGCATGTGAAACCGCGCATCGTTCGATTACATCAGTAAGCACATGCTTGGCTTGTTTTTGTAATTCTTCTTGGCTTTGCTGATTAATCTTTGCTAAACGTTTAAGTAAAGTTTCTTTTTCTCGTTGTTCAATGATTTCAAATAATCTCTGTTTTGCCTCTTCTTCTGTAAGTTGAGCTATTTCCTCTAATTTAGTTAACTGTTCATGTTCGATCTGTTTTATTTGTTCTTTGACCTTTCTTAAATGCTCTGCCTGATCTACTAATTTTTGATGTCGTTCTTCTAAGGCAAGAATCTTTTTGTCAAATAATGATTGTCTTTGTTCTAAACGATTTTGAAAATTATTTAATTCCTCTCGTCGCTTTTTTTCTTCATCTTTCGCTTCTTCAATTACCTTTAATGCCTCTTCTCGAGATTGAATAAGAATTTCTTGTTGTTTCTTTTTAGCCTCTTGCAACAATTCTTTTGCTTTATTCTGTGATTGATTGATTTGTTTATTGACTAAATAAATACGGCCAACGTAACCAACGATTGCCCCAATAATGGCAAATGATAATAAATTAATCCAAGATGTCATAATATTATTTTTTAATTTTTAAATAAAATAAATAAAAAAACCCAGAAACTTTCTCGGTTTATTAATAATTTAAATTAAATTAAAGTTTTTCTATTTAAGTATTTAGACTAAATTAGATAATAAAAAATCGCACAAAATAAAATTGTTTTTATTAAACAAATAATTTTTATTCGTTGTTATTTTAGATATTCTTTTCTGCGTCATAAATAAACTTTGTTTTATTCACTTTTTAATAATAAAAGTGAGTTATAAAATTATTATAAACCAAAATACTACATTAAATATATAAAATCAAAAAATAGTTGTCAACCCTGCACCACGTGGGGTGCATGGTCAATACTATTAAATCCCGCGAAGCAAGAATTTCGTCAAAGGCGAAATTATTTAACAGGGTCAAGTCTATCCCCAAAAACTAAAAATCTGTTTTTCTGTCTATTTCTTTTTCTTGATAAACTTCTAAAATATCGCCTACTTCAATAATCGTTGATCCAACAAATTTAATTCCACATTCTGAACCAGCTATTGCTTCTCTTAATTTTTGTTTATTAATTTGTAATTCTTCTAACTGTCCTTGTGTAATCAATTCTTTATTTCGATAAACCTTTATTTTATTACCCACACTTATTTTGCCAGTTGATACTTTACCGCCTACCACCATTGAATTATCTTTTTTTTGAAAAATAGCCAATACTTTTACTTTTCCCAATTGTTCAATAACCGTCTTTCTACCCAAAACAGCAATCATTTTTTCTCTAATTCCTTCTAACAAATGGTATATAATTTGATAAGTTTTTATTTCAATGCCTTTTTCTTTAGCTAATGCTTGAACATTTGGACTTATGACAACATTAAAACCAATAACTATTGCTTGGCTAGTTTCAGCAAGTAAAATGTCCGGTTCGGCAATTTTGCCCAATCCTTTTTTAATTAAAGTAAGATTAATGTCTGGGTGTTTTAATCGTTGTAATGCTTCATTAATCGCCTCTAAAGAACCAAGTGAATCTATTTTTAAAATAATATTTAGATTTTTTTGATTTCCTTCACTTGATTGTCGATTAGTTAATGTATCAACAAAAGTTCTTCGTTGATGTTTCCCTTTTGTTTTTTTGGATTGTTGTTTTATTAATTGTTTGTCAGTAATCACTTGAAAAATATCTCCCACTTGCGCATTTTGTTTAAATCCTAAAATCTTTACTGGCATTCCCGGAATAGCTTGTTTAATCTTTTTGCCTTGCCAATCTTTTAATACACGTACACGACCAACGCTTTCTCCTGCTTGTCCCCAATCACCTATTTCTAGTGTACCGGTGTAAATAATTGCATTAATTACTACTCCTTCTTGCGGATTAATATACGATTCAATCACTGTTCCGATTGCTGGACGATGTGAATTAACTAATAATTTACTCCTGTTTTCTTCCGCTAATAAAATAAGCATATCCAATAAATCGTCGACGCCCTTTCCTGTTTTGGCTGAAATCGGATAACATAACACATCACCCCCCCAATCTTCTGGCACCAAACCAGCCTTAGATAAACCTTGTTTTATTTTTTCGATATTGGCTGCTGATTGATCAATTTTATTAATTGCCACCAAAAAAGGCAATTTTTCTTGCTGGATAATCTTGATTGCTTCTAATGTTTGTGGTTGTACTTGATCATCAGCGGCGACAACCAAAATAGCCAAATCAGCTGTTTGTCCACCACGAGCTCGCATCGAACGAAACGCTTCATGACCTGGTGTATCAATAAAAGTTAATATTTTATCTTTTTGTTCAATTTGATAAGCGCCAATATGCTGTGTTATTGCGCCTGCTTCATGTTCTGCTATATGGGATTGTTTGATATTATCTAACAGTGTTGTTTTCCCATGATCTACGTGACCTAACACTACTATAATTGGTGGTCTTATATCTACATTCTTATTATCTTTTTCTTTGGTTAATATTTCTTTTAATTGTTGTCTCGATGATTCTAATTTGCCCTGTTCTTCCAACGCTAAATCAATTCTTTTTGTTATAAATCCTAATTCTTCGGCCACAATTGCAGCTAAATCATAATCTATTTCTTTATTAATAGTAACGATCATTCCATCGTCAATAAATTTTTGAATTATTTCTACTATTGGTAAATCTAATTCTGTTGCCAATTGACGGACGGTTAAATGAGCTGGTAAAATAATCTCTTTTTTAATTCGTTCTTTTTTTACGTCAATTAATAATTTCTTTTCAGCTTCTTTTTCTTCGGCTTCCTCCTTTTTTAATTTAGCAATATATTCTGGCCATTTTCTAACAACTATTTTTGCTTGTTTGTCTGGGATCTTAATTGCTCGTTGACCAATACCAATACCTAATTCTGGTAAAGCAGTCCGGACCATTTGTGTCGGCACTTTTAATTTTCTGGCCAATTCAGTAATATTCATATTGAATAAAATAAAAAGTTATTATTTTAAATAATAACACAAAAGAAACAAAAAATAAACCTTGGTCTAAGATTTTAAAAAATAAAAATAAATATTTTTATATTATTTTTCTATAATTAACTATTCTTCTTCAACTGAATTACTATCTATATTTTCTCCTTCTTTATCCTCTGGCAAATCTCCTTCTGGTTTTGGTTCTATTCCTACCAACCACATTTCTGGCCAAGCCCGATAATGGCTATACCATGTTTCTTCTTTATCTGTTTCATCAGAATAGATAATTTTACGCGTAAAAACGGCGTCGCAACCAGTATGAGCAGATTCGATACGTTTTTTTTCCCCTGGTTCTAACTCTTCTGTTTCGACATATTTTATTTCTGGCGGTTTAACAAAATTATATAATTTAGGTTGACTTACTTCTATTTGTCGACCATCGTTATTGCCATAAAATTCAAAAATTAAATTATTACCATCTATGTTTGTCTGCCAAAGAATATAATGGCCTGTATCATTAATAAATCTTAAATCGGGTTGTGGACGATAAATTGTCGCGTCCATTCCCGCCGGTTCATAATAAGATACTCGATAAGAATGGGGTGTACGAGCGGTAACCGGTAAACCCGTGTTTAATGCCACTCGAAAAGCGGTTGTACCAATCTGACAAAGTCCACCACCGAACTCAGGAATAGTCCGATTACCCTTAATCACCAATTCGGCCAAATAGCCAGTTTCTTTATTGACATCGCCAATCGCTTGCACCAAAGAAAATTCTTCTTCTGGCCCAATCAATAAACCGTTTAATTGTTTTGACCCAACAGCAATATTGTGTCGACGATTAGATGGACTACCAGAAAAGTTAGACTCTCCTCGACCAATTAATTCTTTTATTCCCAAATCATTAATTTGTGCTACTGCTATTTTTGGTTTAATTTTTTCTACCAATAAATTAATTTCCTGTTTATTTTCTTGAATAATGTTTTTTTCTAATAAACGCCAGTTATTTTCCAAACTAACTCTTTCTCCTTCCTTACTAGTTTGAAACTCAACTACTCGTTCATTCTCCATTTTAAATTTAGCGTCTTGGACCAAAACATTGACTTCTGGAGATATTTTTTCTTTTAAAAATTTCTCTGTTTCTTGTTGATTCAAACCAAGTAAACATCTGCCATCTAATCCTATTTCTGGTCTTACTTCTACCCAACTAATTAAATCCTCGTTTTTAATTAACCAATTTTGTTCATTGTAAATTACTTTCCAAGAATCTTTGACAATTAACTTTTGTGCTTGGCTTAAATTATCGACACAATCTAAACTAACAATTTCTGGTTGTTTAATAATTAATTTTAATT
>DAOWAM010000090.1 GCA_030634585.1 bacterium | reverse complement strand
TTTGTATCGGCGAAGCGCCACGATATGCTGGTAATAGCGAAGGATGTATATTTAACGCGCCAGAAGAGGGGACAGACAATAGTTCTAGTGATAAAATTTGTCCGTAGGCGGCGACAATAATTAAATCGGGCAACAATTGTTTAATTTGTTGAATGAAATCAGCCGATTTGGCGTTAATCGGTTGTAGAACAGATATTTTATGTTGTTGAGATAATATTTTAACTGGACTGGAAATTAATTCTTTTTTTCGCCCGGCTGATTTATCTGGTGCGGTAACAACAGCGATCGGAATTAAATTATTTTTAATTAGTATATCTAAAATTATTTCTGCGAAACGAGGCGTACCGAAAAAGATTATTTTATTCTGTTTGTCCATATAAAATCTATTTAGCTATTTTCCAAGTTATTTTGTCTAAATCATCCGCAAATTCTAACCATGCCCCGTCGGAATTAATCACATACCATTTCTTTTTACTCTGACTCCAAACCATTGGATCATTACGATAAAATGGTTTTTTGACGATTTCTTTTGGTCTTAGTCGATCTAATTCTAACCATTTTTTAAAAACAGTTTCAATCGCATAATCTAAATGACGTGATTTAGCCCAATCAGCTACTCGATTAATTGCCATTTTTGCTTTAACAACCGAGCCAGCTAATTCTAATAATTGTTTAGCTGGACGAACATGACGAGAATAAATTATTCTTTTCTGTTTCGCGTCTTCTTTGATTTGTTTTATATTTAACCCCTTACTGGCAAAATAACAATTAACAATTTGTTGAATATCTGTTTCTGTTTGTTGTTTTTGTTCAACTGATTTTATTTTTTTATTGGAGGTGTTAATTTTAATTTCTTGTTTTTTAATTTGTTGTTTGCCTCGTTGTTTGTCAACCAAAGAGGCAGATCCATTTTTTATCATCTTATTTTTCTTTTAATAACCACGGATAAAGCCGTTTTACGGTTTGTTTAAGGGCTGTTGGTTTAATAATTCCTGCTTCGCAAATAATCCCACTAATATATTTAGCTGGAATTGAATCGAAGGCGAAATTAATAATTTTTAATTTTTTGGGTGCACGAGGCCAAATCTCTGTTGGTGACCGTTGTTCAATTTTAATCTTTGAGTATGGATAAAATTTTAATAATGGTGCGGCAATATAAATAGGAACTTTTTCTTGTTTAGCAACTAAAGCGATAGTAAAACTACCAATTTTATTAATTACTGTTCCATCGGCTAATAAAGCGTCAGCACCAACGATTATTTTATCCATCATCAATTCTTCTCCTGAATAATGAGAAATTAGAAAGCCTGCCGAAGAATCAGCTACCATAGTGACTGGGATATTTGCTTTAAGTAACTGACGAGCAGTAATCCTACCTTGGAAAAGCGGTCTGGTTTCTGTATTGTAAACAAAGAATCTTTTGCCACTTTGCTTAGCTTTAATTAAGATTTGTTCTACTACCCACGAATGACAATGAGTAAAAACATTGTCTTTTGTCTTTATTAGTGTTTGTCCGCTCTGAGCAATCTTTTGACCGGAAATGGTCAACAAATTTAAAAAATCTTTAGCTGATTGGTTCAATTGTTGTTTTAATAGTTGAGTATTTTTTGTTTTTGTTAAATAGGAGAGAATATATTTAACTCCATTTTGAGCCATTGGTTCAGTGGGACGAGCGGAGAGAAGTAGGTATGCGGCCGATTTAATCCGTTGTCGCCATAATTTACTGTTGCTAGTAGGCAATGAAACACCGTAATGTTGCAAGGCAATAATTGTTGATTTAGCAATCGCTGTTGCACCCTGAATAGTTAAATTTCTAATTTGTCGATAAGTGTTCTGTATTTCTTTATCCATAAAGATTTATTAATTTTTAGATATATTAATTATAACATAGTTTGTTTAGATTTTAAAGGAAACGTATTTTTAATTAAATAATTATTTAATCCAAATATTTTGATTAAAGTAAAAAAGTAGTAATTGTCAAAGTAAATAAAAAGTAATATAATATAAAAGTAGCAAATCTAATGTATTATGGATATTCATGTCAAATTAGCAAAACAAGCGATTACTAATTATCTTAAAAATGAATTAGTTATTGAGCCACCCAACGATTTACCAGCTACTTTTTTCAAAAAAAGTACGGGCGTATTTGTTTCTTTACACGGTCTAAAACATGCTTTAAGGGGCTGTATTGGCACTTTTTTACCCACACAAGCCAATTTAGCACAAGAAGTGATTAATAATGCCATCTCGGCGGCAATTCACGATCCTCGTTTTGCGCCAGTCAGTTTAGATGAATTGGCAGGATTAACTATTTCTGTCGATGTTCTTTCCGCACCAAAACAAATAACTAATCTCAATCAACTTGATCCAAAAAAATACGGAGTAATTATACAAAGTTTAGACAAACAACGGCTCGGATTATTATTACCTGACTTAGAAGGAATTGACTCAGTGGAACAACAAGTATCCATTGCCGCGAAAAAAGGAAATATTGATTTACCAACATAGAGAATAATCTTATTTAGTTTTACCTTTAAACGGCACTCTTA
>DAOWAM010000081.1 GCA_030634585.1 bacterium | reverse complement strand
CTACTGGAGTTTCTCGACCGAACATGGAAACTAATACTTTTACTTTTCCTTTAGCTTCATCAATGTTGGTAATTTTTCCTTCCAGATTTTTAAATGGTCCGTCAATAATTTTAACAGGGGAGCTGACTGAAACATCAATTTTAAATTTAGGCTCTTCAACTCCCATTCTTTTCTGTAAATCTTTAATTTCTTTATCACTGATAGGAGTGGGGATTGTTCCGGTTCCAATAAATCCAGTAACGTTTGGAGTATTACGAACCACATACCATGATTCATCATCCACAATCATTTTCACTAATACATAACCCGGGAATATTTTCTCGGTAACAATTTTGCGACGACCGTTTCTAATTTTAATCTTTTTTTCTTTGGGCACGATTACATCAAAAACTTTATTTTGAACATTCATCGAAGCAATTCGCTGTTTTAGATTCTGTAACACATTTTCTTCATAACCAGAATACGTATGAATTGCGTACCATTGAGCTTTCTCCTCACCCGCCTGCTCAGATTCCTCTGAAACTTCGGCGTGATTTGCCATAGCCCCTATGTCCAATTTTTTGGACCGAGGTTTCGGCTCAGAGACCCTAGAGGTCGAAGATCTAGAGACTTTGACATTGACAGGAGCAGAACTCGAACTGTTCTGGTCATCTTGAATTTTTTTATTTTTAATGGTCATTTTAAGAAATAACTAATTGCAATACATTCATAAAAAGAAAATCCAATATTCCTAAAAATAAAGCGATTCCCAAACTAATTCCAATCACTAACCAAGTATAGTTGAGTGCCTCTTTTTTTGTTGGCCAAACAACTTTTTTCAACTCCATTTTGGAATTCTTAAAATAATTGATTAATTTTTTAAACATATTTTATCCGTTAATCTCATAACAATTCTAAACTATCTTTTATTAATTGTCAATTTATTTAATAATTAATAAACAGCTAATTAAACATCTAGGTTTTTAACAAATTGAGCGTGTGTCTGAATAAACTTTTTTCGCGCTTCACCATCTTTACCCATTAAAGTAGTAAATAATTCATCTGCTTTTTTTGCATCTTTAATTTTTACTTTTTTAAGAACACGACGTTGTGGATCCATGGTCGTTTCCCATAATTGTTCTGGATTCATTTCACCCAAACCTTTATAGCGTTGAATACTTATTTTATTATTGGTATTTTTCGCATGTAATTGTTTTAATACTTTCTCTTTTTCTATGTCAGAATAAACATATTCTACTTGTCGATTAGACTGAATCTGATATAATGGCGGTTGAGCGATAAATAAATGACCCTTTTCAACTAATTGATACATATATCGAAAGAAAAAGGTTAATAACAATGTTCTAATATGGGCTCCGTCTATATCGGCATCCGTCATAATAATAACGCGGTGATAACGTAATTTATCTATATTAAAATGTTCGGTAACATTGGTCCCTAAAGCAATAATTAATGATTTAATTTCCTCATTAGCTAATACTTTATGAAAAGTTTGCTTTTCTACATTGAGAATTTTACCACGTAATGGAAGAATGGCTTGAAAATATTGATCTCTCCCTTGTTTAGCACTACCCCCGGCACTGTCGCCCTCTACAATATAAATTTCGCTTTCTTCTGGACTATTGGAAGAACAATCTGTCAATTTGCCCGGTAAAGTCATTTCCCGCAAAATACTTTTTCGAATAACAGTTTCACGAGCTAATTTAGCCGCCTGTCGTGCTTTAGTGGTAATAATAATTTTTTGACAAATTTGTTGCGCTTCCCGCGGATGTTCTTCTAAAAAAGCTTGCAATTCGTCAGAAAAAATAGATTCAACGATTCCTCTTATCTCAGTATTGCCTAATTTAGCTTTAGTTTGTCCTTCAAATTGCGGATCTTTTAATTTTACACTAATTACCGCGGTTAGCCCTTCCCGAACATCATCACCAGAAAAATTATCATCTTTTTCTTTAAGATAATTCTTCTGTCGAGCGTAACTATTTAACGCTTTAGTTAACGCTGTTCGAAAACCAACGAGATGGCTTCCGCCATTAATCGTAAAAATATTGTTAGCAAAAGATAAAATATTCTCTTGACTGCTAATATTATATTGAAAAGCAATTTCTACTTGAACATCCTTTAACTCTTTGATTGTATAAAAAATTGTTGGTTGAATAGTTGCTTGCTTACTGTTCAAATAATGAACATATGATTTTATCCCACCATCAAAATAAAAAGTATATGGTTTACCTGGTTGTTGACGTTGATCAATGACAGTAATTTTTACTCCTCTAGTTAAATAAGCTTGTTGACGAAGATGATTTAAAATCTTCCTAAAACTAAAATCAACCACGGGAAAAATTTTCGGATCTGGTTGAAAAATAATTGTTGTTCAACGTTGATTCGTCTTGCAAATTACACAGACGGTTTTTACTGTTTTGCCATAATGATATTCTTGTGAATAAATTTTTCCATTTCGTCTTACTTCGGCTCGCACGTATTCTGACAAAGCATTAACCACTGAAACACCTACGCCGTGCAATCCACCCGACACTTTATATGCCGCATTATCAAACTTTCCTCCAGCGTGTAATTTGGTCATCACTAATTCTAACGCCGATCGACCAGTAGATTTATGAATATCAACTGGAATCCCCCGCCCATTATCTGACACCTGAATTTGATGATTAGGTAGTAAAAAAATACTGATATCATTACAATAACCAGCCATTGCTTCATCTAAACAATTATCCGTTACTTCCCAAACTAAATGGTGTAACCCTTCCAATCCGACAGAACCAATAAACATCGCTGGACGTTTTTGGACTGGTGTCAAACCATCTAAAATAGTAATTTGTTTAGCTTGATATCCTTTTTCCTCCTTGTCCGCGCGCCCGAGTTTCTTCGAAATTTTAGTTTGGTCTACTTTCTTATTTTTACTACTATTTTTTTTAGACGATTTCGCTTTAACTACCTGTTTTTTAACTGGTTTTTTTATTGTCTTTTTTGCCATTTTTCTGATATT
>DAOWAM010000030.1 GCA_030634585.1 bacterium | reverse complement strand
TCAATGGAGCAAATTGATTTACGCTGGGAAAAAAAGATGATCATTGCTTATCAACACAATCAGCAATGGATTAGTTTACCAAGTCAAATTAATCAAGAAAAGAAAATATTAACTACCTCTCTTTCCACTTTGCCTGGTAGTGTTTTTGCTTTGGTAATTTCTAAGTCAGAAATTGAATTAGCCAATAAACAATCAGAAGAAGTAGTTTCTAATTTTCCTTCTTCTATTGATACCGACGGCGATGGTTTAACCGACGTGGAAGAAAAACTTTATCAATGTGAAAAAGATAATCCCGACACGGATGGTGATCATTATCCAGACGGATTAGAAATAATTAATTTATATAGTCCAATTGTTGGACCAAGTGTTAAATTAGCCATTTCTGGATTAGTGGGTATCTATACTAATCCAACTTTTGGTTATACTATTTTTTATCCAACAGAATGGTTAACACGTGCTTTACCAGAAAGTGACAACGAAGACGTTCTTTTTACCGCTAAAACTGGCGAGTTTGTAGAAATACTAGTGCAAGATAATATAAATAATTTATCTATTTTAGATTGGTATATACAACAGAATCCTAATTTATCATCACAACAAATTAAAACGACTACTCTATCCGGTCAAACGGCAATTTGGAATAATAATCGGCAAACAA
The DNA here is from genome assembly GCA_030634585.1 of bacterium. Taxonomy (GTDB): domain Bacteria; phylum Patescibacteriota; class Patescibacteriia; order UBA2591; family DAOWAM01; genus DAOWAM01. The sequence goes on along the minus strand of DAOWAM010000030.1, from coordinate 5,870 downwards.
TTTATTTAACCAAAGGCGATAAAATTTATATCTTAACTTATAATTTCGGCGGAGAAGAACAATTAAATTTCAAAAGTACTTTTTTAATGATGTTGACGAGTTTTTATTTAAAAACAACTGAACAATTAACTACCGAACTTTTGATTTGTACTAATGAAGCAATTTGTTTTACGCAAGCGGTTAATAACTGTTTACCAGCAATAATCAGTGTAAACAGTGCTAGTGGAGAATTTGTCTATAAAAAAGAAGTATTAGGTGGACGAGAGAATGACTGCACTTTGCGAATTACTTATCTTAAATCTCCTTTAGCAGAAACAATGGGTAAAAGCATGATTTGTTTGGTACCGAAAGAAGATTTGATTAATTACAATGATTATTTATTGGGAGAACAAGCAATCAATTTCTGTGAAGGAGATTTATTGCCGTTTATAAAATAAATTAAATTAACAGCCATTTTTGTTTTAGTTTTCATAATACCGTGACAAGGTAAAAAACCACCGTCTTGTGTTTTATCAACGTTGATATTTTGTAAGACGGTAAAACCTAGGGGTTAGGGGTAAGACGGTAAAATAATGTTAATTTTTAAAAAAATGGGAAAGAAGAAATCAAAAAAAATAACAGAAGAAGTTTTAAAAATATTGGGAAATCTTTACGATACTTTTGTTGAAGGTGCAGATGAATTTGTTGGTCCACCTCCACCATTTCACGTCGAAATAGAATATTTACAAGAAATATTAGGTAGTGATTGGAGTTGGAGACAAATTGCAAATGTAATTTATTATTTTAAGAATAAAGGTTATTTAGCACAACGGAAAGCGAAAGATCAAAACAAATATTTTTTATCCAATAAAGGCGTAGGAAAAGTTTTAAGATTAAAAGCAAAAAAGCAAATTTCAAAAAAGCCAAAAAAGTTTAAGGATAAATATTTAATCATAATTTTTGATGTTCCGATACAAGAAAAGCAAAAACGGACAATTTTAAAAAATATTCTTAAAGAATTAAAATTTGAAAAACTTCAACAAAGTATTTGGATCACTAAGTTTGATATTTTAAAAGAAGCAAAAAGGTTAGTTAATTTTTATAAATTAGAATCTTATATAAAATTTATGTTTGTCAGAAAAGCAGAAGAAAATATATAAAAAGATGATATGTAGAAAATATAGAAAAAATGTCTTAAAAACCACCGTCTTACGTTTTGCTCATATGCGTATTTTGTAAGACGGTAAAAAATAGAGTAAAATAAAGTGAATCAAGTTAAATTAAGTCAAATTAAGTTAAGTTAAATCAAGTTAAGTTAAACAAAATTAAATTAAATTAAATTAAATGATCGAAATTAATAATCAAATTAAAGCACCAATTAGTTTACAACTAATTAAAAATGTTTTAAATCAAGCGCTTAAAAAGTTAAATCGGCAAATGAATATTTCGGTGGTATTGGTTGATGGTATAACAATTCGTCGTTTAAATCGGCGTTACCGAAAAATTAATCGAATTACCGATGTGTTATCTTTTGCTAATTTAGATAAAAATTTGCCAGTCAACAAATTATTAACTAACGGAGAAATTATTATTTGCTATTCGCGAGCTCGTCAACAAGCTTTAGCGCAAAGACATTTAATTTCACAAGAAATTAAGATATTACTATTGCACAGTCTATTACATTTATTAGGTTACCATCATCAAACTTTAGCCCAAAAGCAATTAATGGATAAAAAAATGCAACAATTGATAAAAAAATAGATTGTTGTTTTTTTTTAAAAAATTTGCTAAAATAAAATTAAGAATAAAATTAATTATAAAATTAATGTCTAAAGATATTATTACGGGATTAGATTTAGGATCAGGCTTAATTAAAATTGCCGTTGGGCAAATACAACCTGATAAGCAACTGCGTGTAATTGGCGCAGTTGAGTGTTCTTCGGAAGGAATTAGTAAAGGCATAGTTACTAATTTAGAGGATACAGTGGCAAGTATTTCTGCAGGTTTAGAAAAAACAGAACGATTAGTAGGTATTCCTATTAACAGTGCTATTGTTGGTATTTCTGGCACTCATATTATTTCACAGGATAGTCGCGGAGTAGCGGCGATTAATCAAGCTAATGGCGAAATTAAAAGAAATGATATTGAACGAGCATTAGAAGCGGCTCAATCAATTGCTACTCCACCCAATTATGAAATTATCCATGTTATTCCACGTAATTTCGTGGTTGATGATCAACGAGGAATTAAAGATCCTTTAGGAATGACAGGTATTCGGTTAGAAGTGAACGCGCAAGTAATTGAAGGATTAACTAGTCAAATCAAAAATCTAACGAAATGTCTTTATCGGGCGGGGATTAATATTGATGATTTAGTTTTTTCTATTTTAGCCACAGCAGAAGCAGTATTAGATAAACAACAAAAAGAATTAGGGGTTTGTGTAGTTGATTTAGGAAATACGACTACGAGTTTAACCGTTTTAGAAGAAAATGATGTTTTAACCGCTAAGGTTTTACCGATTGGTTCACGTCATATTACTGCTGATTTAGCAATTGGTTTACGGGTTGGTTTGGATTTAGCAGAAAAAGTAAAATTAAATTATGCTTTTGCTTCTCCGGAGGATATTAAGGAAGAAGAAAAGGTTTATTTGTCTGATTTAAGTTCGGCAGAAACAGCCGTGGTTTCTAAAAAACAAATTGCCGAAATTACCAATGCGCGCTTAGAAGAAATTTTTAAAATGGTTAATGATGAATTAAGATTAATAGGACGAGCGGGAAAATTGCCAGCCGGCGTTGTTTTAACTGGTGCTGGAGCTAAATTGCCTGGATTAGTTGAAGTAGCAAAACAAGTTTTTAAATTGCCAGTAATGATTGGTTATCCACACCATGTTATTTCTAGTATTGATAAAGTTAATGATCCTTCTTTTGCTAACGTAATTGGTCTGTTGTTATGGGAGCATCATTTACATCAATTTTCTACGCCGACTAGTTTAAAAACCTTTTCTAATTTAAAAATTGATTTTAAAAATAGAATTATCAATTTAATAAAAAAAATATTACCTTAATATTGTGGTCAAAAAAAATAAATCCGCTAGTCCTCATATTACCAAAAGTGATCGGGGCTCCGGTCGCCGAAAGCAAACTAATGTCCGGCGAAAAAACACAAAAGCTAAATCAAAAATAAAACGCTCGTTGACTAATGGAAAACGGGTAATTGCTAAAATTAAAGTAATCGGTATTGGTGGATCAGGCGGATCTATTGTTTCGCGAATGATAAAATCAAAGGTTCAAGGAGTTGATTGTATAATTATTAATACTGATTTACAAGCATTACGTTATCATTCTGCGCACCAGAAAATACAAATTGGAAAAAAACTTACACATGGTTTAGGAGCAGGAATGAATCCAAATTTGGGTCGTCAAGCAGCCGAAGAAAATCGAAATGAAATTCGAGAAGCAATTAAAGGTGCTGATATAATTTTTTTGACTTGTGGATTGGGGGGTGGAACTGGTACTGGCGCTACACCTTTAGTGGCAGAAATTGCTCATGATTTAGGGATTTTAACCATAGCAGTAGTTACTAAACCGTTTACTTTTGAAGGGAAGCAACGACAAATAATAGCGGAAGCTGGTTTTAAAGAATTAATTAATCGAGTAGATTCAATAATTACTATTGCCAATGATCGTTTATTAGAGATCATTGACAAAAATACTACCTTGATTCATTCTTTTCGAATGATTGATAAAATTCTAGAAGAAAGTGTACGAGGGGTTACTGATGTGATTAATACACCAGGACTAATTAATATTGATTTTGCTGATATTAAAGCGGTTATGGAGCAAGCTGGCACAGCATCAATCACTATTGGGCAAAGTACTGGCGAAAATAGTTTATTGCAAGCAACTAAATTAGCTGTTACAAATCCTTTATTAGATAATTCAGTTGAAGGAGCGAAAAATGCTATTTTAATTATTACTGGAGATAAAAATTTATCAATGCACGAAGTAAATGAGGCGACACAAATGTTAGTAGAAATGCTTGACCCACAAGCTAAAATTATTTTTGGAATCGTGACTGATGAACAAATGAAAAATAAAACAAAGGTAACGTTAATTATTACTGGTTTTGAAAAAGATATAAATCAAATGCATCAAACAAGACCTGCGTTTCAAACAAAAAAAATGGAATTTTATGAACAACCGACAATAAAAAAAATAGTCGAGGAAAACAATATAGAAGATCAGCTTGATATACCTGCCTTTATTAGAAATAAAAAACTTGAAAAATAATTTTATTTTTTATAATATTTTGTGAAATAATATTACTTAATGTCTTATTCATCAATTAACAAAAATTTATGGAACAAATAAACAAGACATTATTTTATAAAAAACATTTATTAACTAAAATAATAATTATTAGTTTAATTGTTGGTCTTTTGGCTGGCGCAGTAGGGGGTATTTTAACTTTTAATTTGTCAGCTGGACGTATTTTTCCTTGGTTTAAGCAACATTTTTTAGCGAAAATTGATGGTTGGCAAAATACTGAATCATCAGGTAGTGTATTACAACAGCAAGACAGTAAATTAAATAAAGAACAAAATAAACTAGAATTGCCTGCTTCTAAAATAATTAATAATGAACAAGCGACAATTAATGCCGTAAAACAAACATCGCCTTCGGTGGTTAGTATTATCATTAGTAAAGATTTATCTAAATATTATAATGCTACTGGGTCAAATATTTTTTCCTTTGATGATATTTTTGATTTTGGTTCACCATTTAATTTTCAGTTTAATGATCTTGAACAACAACAACCGAAATCAGATAAAGAAACAGAACAAAAACAAGTGGTTGGTGGAGGAAGCGGTTTTATTGTTTCGAGTGATGGTTTAATACTCACTAATAAACATGTTGTTTCTGACCCCGATGCAGATTATGCAGTAGTAATGAATGATGGACAAAAATATCCCGCTAAAATTTTAGCCAAAGATCCTTTTAATGATGTGGCAATTATTAAAATCGAAGTAAACAATCTCCAACCGATAGTTTTGGGCGATTCTGACAAAATCAATATTGGACAGACGGTGATTGCTATTGGCAATTCCTTAGGAGAATATCGAAATACAGTTACCAAAGGAGTAGTCAGTGGTATTGGACGACAAATTACAGCTGGTGATGGATTAGGAAGCAGTGAAGTATTAGAAGGAGTGATTCAGACTGATGCGGCTATTAATCCGGGAAATTCAGGCGGACCATTAATTAATTTGTTCGGGAAGGTAATTGGAGTTAATACGGCTATCAGTCGATCTGGCCAATTAATTGGTTTTGCTATTCCTATTAATAGCGTTAAACAAACAATCAAATCAGTAAAGGAAAATGGACGAATTATCCGACCGTTTTTAGGTCTTCGTTATTTAATCATTAATAAACAAATTGCTAAAGATAATAATTTGACAGTTGACCATGGGGCATTAATTGTTCGAGGTGACAAAGCAACCGATTTAGCCATTACTCCGGATGGACCGGCGAATAAAGCTGGTTTAGTGGAAAATGATATTATTTTAGAAATAAATGGACAAGCACTTAATCAGCAACATTATTTAGGAAAAGAAATCTCAAAATATCAACCAGGAACCGAAATTACCTTAAAAATATTACATCAAGGAGAAGAAAAAATAGTCAAAGTGATTTTAGAAGAATATCCTTTATAAAAAACAAATTTTTAATAATCAATAATTTTATATATTTTATGGATAGTGCTGAATTGGTCGCCCAACTAAAGCTTTTTCGTAAAGAGATTGTTGGGGTAAAAAATTATCTTTGACTTTGCTCAACTTAAACAACAAATAAAAAAATTAGAAGAGCAAATAAATAAACCAAATTTTTGGC
>DAOWAM010000059.1 GCA_030634585.1 bacterium | reverse complement strand
TGTTCCGTCCAAATCAATCATCAATTTATCAACTTCTGCTAATTGTTCAATTTCTTGACCGATTAATTTTGGTGCAATTACTTTATTAACGTTATTAACTGCCTGTAACACTCCTTTGCCTTGAAATCTTGTTTTGTCTCCGTCTCGTAATTCCAACGCTTCTGCTGTCCCAGTTGAAGCGCCAGAAGGCACACTGTCTGTCCCTGATTGACCATTATCTAAAACAACTTTGGTCTCTACTGTAGGCCAACCTCGTGAATCAATAATTTCCCGCGCGATAATTTTGGTAATTTTCATATTTTTTTATTTAATGTTTTTAATTAATGGTGTCAATCCAGGCATTGATTGACCAGCTAAAAACTTAAGCATGGCTCCCCCACCCAAAGACAAGAAAATATTTTTCTGAGAAATTCTTTTTGGCAAACAAGCCAGCGTATCACCTCCGCCAATAATAATTTTTGCTTTACTTTGCTTCGCTATGATCTGCCAAACTTTCTTTGTTCCTTGCGCGTAACGTTTATCTTCAAATAATCCTAATGGACCATTCCAAATAATCATTTTAGCTTTCTTAATATATTTTGCAAACAATTGTCTGGTGGCTGGTCCGACATCTAAAATTGCTTCCGTTGATGAGCAAATCTTTTGTTTTTTTGAATTTAAATGAACAGTCTTAACTAATTTATTCTTAACCGTTAAATTACCTATCCGACAATCAATGGGTAAAATTATGTTTGGTTGGTTCAATAATTTTTTAGTTGATGATAACAACTCTGTTTGTTTAATTGATCGTCCAATTTGCGCCCCACGTGCTAAAAAGAAATTATTAGCCAATCCCCCCGCCAACAATATATGATCGGCAACGGATAAAAAACGAGTGAGGATATTTAATTTCGTATTGATTTTTGCTCCACCCATTAAAATAACTAACGGATGCGCTGGATAATTTAAAACTTGATCTAATGAATTGACTTCTTTAATTAACAACAGTCCAGCGTAACTGGGTAAAAATTTGGTAATCCCCACCACTGAGGCGTGTAAACGATGACAAACAGAAAAAGCGTCATTAACATACAAGTCAGCTAAATTAGATAATTGTTTGGCAAAAAATAAATTATTAGTTTCTTCCCCCGGCCAAAAACGAAGATTTTCTAACAAAATTACTTCTCCCCAATTTAATTTATCAATCGCCTGTTTTACTTTCTTGCCATAACAATCAGAATTAAACTTAATTCTTAAGTGGCGAGCGATCGGTCGTAAGCTATATTTACTGATTTTTTTTCCGTTTGGTCTTCCCAAATGACTAATTAAAATAACTTTTGCCTTTTCTTTTAATAAATATTTAATAGTTGGCGCTACCGCTCGTATTTTTCGTTCATCGGTAATTTTACCTCGTTGTATTGGTAGATTAAAATCAACTCGCAATAAAACTTTTTTATGATAAACGTTTGCTTGTTTTAACGATTTTAATTTCATAAATAATAGTTTTTTAATCAAAAGTATTACTTTGTTTTTATTTAATTATATTTAAGTTAAACTTTGTCTTATCTTAAATTATATCACAAAAACAATATTTTTGGTATTTTAAAGGCGGCTGAGCTTAGCTCATACCGCCTTATTTGTTGATCATTGTCATCAGTACCTATTTGTAAGGAATAATCTCGTCGGCAAATCCAAACTCAATCGCATACTCTGCTAAGTAATAAGTTGTTTTATTTATCGCTTCAATTATTTGACTCCTAGCCAGTATAGTCTTTTCAGACAATAAGTCACATTCCATTTTGTCGCTATAAATTAACATCGCCACATGGAATTCTGATAATTGATCTCTTGGAATAATGGACTTATGATTATCTGTATAACTAGCTGGATGAATCATTACTGGTAGCTGAAAAATCATTACTCCTGGTAGCCCACGACCAACAAGCACGAACCTCTTTCCTTTCGTCCCCGAAACGAGAATACCTGCTGCTGCCGAACGAGCATTACGACATATTATCTTAATATCTTTTCGACAATTTGTCATCGTTCGACAAATCGCAAAACCGGCAGAAACCTTTCCACCCGTCGAATCAAGATAAATAATCATCTCTTTAAAGTCAAGATCATCCTCTACTTGATTAATTTCGCTAATAATCCTGATTGCTTTCTTTTCAGTCAGAGATCCAACGACAAAAACGATATTGTTTTGAGCTTTTCCTAAAGTCGCCCTTTCCGCTTTTTCAATAATCTTAAAGATGTATTTCTCCATCTTAATTTTTGCTCTTTCCTCGGGTGTTTTTCTATTAATCAATTTTATCGAACAAGCGTTAGTAAGGAATAAAACCAATATTAACAAGATCGTCCCAATCAATCTTTTTTTCACAATTTCCTCCTTTCATTGTAAAAGTACAATGTTTTATTTATTTGTTAACACTATAGCACGCTTTCAAGATCATGTCAAGGGAAAACGATGTTTCTCAAAAAAAGTTATTCATTTTTATGAATAACTTCTTGTTTAAACTATCGTGGTTCGGCTCCACTAGTTTGTTCCACTAGTTTTTGACAAATTAAAAAGGCGGTAGAGCTTAGCTCATACCGCCTTGTTTACTAATTGTTTGCTGGGCCTATTTGTAAGGTATAACCTTGTCAGCAAAACCGAACTCTACCGACTGCTCCGCGGTATAAGAAGTTGACTTATTCACCGCTTTAGTTATCTGTTCACTGGTCAGTTTGGTGTTTTTGATCAATAAATCACATTCTAATTTGTTGCCAAGAATTAATGTTGATACTATCATTCTTGACAAATGATCCTTCTCAGAATATCCCCGATGGATCAATACGGTTGACTGATCGCTCGTAAGCACAAATCGTTGTCCCTTTGTTCCCGAAACAAGAATGCTTGCCGCCATTGAATAAGCGCGCCGACATATAATCTTAACCTCTTTCTGACAATTAGCTATTGTTCGACAAATAGCAAATCCTTGGCTACATCCCCCACCCCCCGAATCAAGATAAATGATAATTGCTTGAAAATCAGGGTCCCTTTCTATCTGGTTAATTTCACTGACGATCTTGATTGCCTTCTTGGTTTTAATTTCACCAATAATCAAAACGATGTTGTTTTTGGGTTCTACTGTATCCATTTCTTCTGCTCGCTCAATAATTCTAACAATACGATATTCCATAAAAACCTTTGCATAATTCGTATACGCTTTTTCATTGAGCAATCTTGCCGTCTCTTTTGAAGTCGAACAAACACAAGTAAAAAAGAAAATTAACACCAGCAGGCTTATCTTTATCAATCGTTGTCTTTTCACGATTTCCTCCTTTTATTGTAAAAGTGCAATGTTTATTTATTAACACTATATCACGCGTCTAATATTTCGTCAAGAAGAAAGATATTGCAGTTAATACAAAATTAAATTGAAAATAACATAATCTACATAAAACGCAACGAACATTTTATCTTCGTTATTCTGTTTACAGACCGCGTACACCACGACACAAAAATATATTAGTAAACAAGAGTGTTATAAAGAGAAAAGGCGGCAGAGCTTATGCTCATACCGCCTTATTATTGATTGTTTGCTAATGCCTATTTATACTGCAATACTTTATCAGTAAAGCCTATCTCTGCCGATTTCTCTGCCATATAAAAAGTTGACTTATTCACCGCTTCAGTTATCTGTTCGCTGTTCAGCTTGATGTTTTTGGCCAACAAATCACGTTCTAATTTGTCACTATATACTAAAGAAGCTATTTCGGTTTTTGATAATTGATTTTCTGGAATAACAGACCCATCTAATTGTTCATAGCGAGCTTGATGAATCATTACTGTATAGTATTGAGAATCGGTAAGCACATATCTCTGTCCCTTCGTTCCCGAAGAAAGAATGCCTGCTGCTGATGAGTAAGCGCGACGACATATGATTTTAACCTTTTTCCGACATTTATCCATAGCCCGACAAATAGCGAAACCTGCGGTAACGTTTCCTCCCAATGAATCAAGGTAAATGATAATTTCTTTGAGATCGGCATCATTTTCTACTTGATTAATCTC
>DAOWAM010000062.1 GCA_030634585.1 bacterium | reverse complement strand
CTGGCTCCTCCATTAACATTCACCTCCATTCTTGATAGTTACAACTTCCCTCCAATTTATATCGATTCGCTTTTATATTAATCTACAACCTAGTAAATAAAAAGTCAACCCCAACCAAAAAACCGCCCCATCTCTGGCGATTTTTTATTAACCATTTTACTTGTCCCGTCGAATGACTGAGATTAACTTTATTAACCTCATTAACTCTGTTAACAATCTCATCATCAACTTGAAAAATTATTAATTATTAATTATTAATTATTCTGCCAACAATTAAATCATCAATCTTTTCCCTCAATGATTTTTTCAACAATACCATTGAGTTCTTCAGAACTATAAAAATCTATTTCAATCTTCCCTTGGTCGCCCTTTTTCTTGATCTTAGCTCTAGTCCCAAGCGCCTCCTGCAACTTATTCTCTTTTTCTATAATATTCGGGTCACCAGCTCCAGCGCTTCTAAAAAACTTCTTTCCAGAAATTTTCCTAACCTCACTCCCTGCTTCAGCCACTGTTAACTTGCCCTCCAAAATACGTCTAAAAGCTGTCACTTGTTTACCTGGTTCTTCAATTGTCAAAAGCATTCGCGCGTGGCTCTCGGAAATTTTCCCGTCGCTAAGCGCCTTTTTTACTTCACTTGGCAAAGTCAGAAGCCGCAAACTGTTAGCAACCGCGCTCCGACTTTTCCCGACCTGTTTTGCCAATTCTTCTTGCGTCATTCCAAATTCGTCCAAAAGTTTGCCATATGATTCGCTAACCTCAATCGGATTTAAATCATGTCTTTGGATATTTTCTATCAAAGACAACTCTAATCTTTCTATTTCTTTGGCTGTCCGCAAAATTATGGGCACAGTTCTAAGCCCCGCAATTTTTGACGCTCTTAATCTCCTTTCCCCGGCAATCAACTGGTACCGGCCATTATCCTCTTTAGTCGCGATTAATGGCTCTAAAATTCCATGAACCTTAATTGAATTTACCAAATCCTCCATCTCGCTATAATTAAAAACGCTTCGCGGCTGCATTGAATTTGGATCAATCAAATCAACATCAATTTTATAAATTCTTTCGTCATTAAAAGAATCCAAATTATCGCCAACACTCATTTTTATTGGCTTATTTGGTTTATTTGCCTGCAAATTAATTACCGGCTTTTGATTTTTATCAGGAATTAAAGATGATAATCCCCGCCCTAATCCGTTAGACATAATTCACTATTTATCATTTAACATTTGGCATTTATAATTCTTAAAAACACCAGTAAAATCCCAAAGCGAAAGTATCTTATTACATTCCTTAAAATCCATTTCCTCGTCTCTAGTCGCTATCAATAATGCATAAAGTGGCCCCGCCCAACCAACTAACCATATTGACACAAGATAACGCAATATAAACTCATTAAACTGCGCATCATTCCCCACAAATTTAATTTTCTTCCTACACCAAAATTTGTTCACTAACTTAACCATATCTTTTTCAAACAACCAAGTAATCCACGATAAATCTTTTTCAAACTCAATTTTTCTTGTCAATTCATTGATTTTCCCAATATTAGTTTTGGGAGACAAATTTCTATAAATAATATGTAAATGTTTTCGATAATCTTTATTAATAAGTTGATAATAAAACAATGTCTTTACGAAAAAAATCTTTTCTTCATCCGACCCAATAAACTTATAATTCTTTTTCACAGCTCCTAAAAGTTTCACAAATAATTTCTGCTCAAAAGTATGATATAGCGGATAAAAAAATTTCTGCGACAACATAAAAATTATTAACTTTTATTAACTACCTTATTAACATTATTAACAATAAACCCAACTAACTATATGCCAGATGTACATATGAAAACATGAACATATCATATCTGTAAAATCTCCCTTGCCAAATTTTCATACGCTCTTGCCCCCTTAGATGCCGGCGCGTATTTTAAAATCGTCTGCCCATAACTCGGCGCCTCAGCCAACAAATCATCTCTTGGTATTATAGTCCTAAAAAGCCGATTTGGGAAATATTGGCATAACTCGCGCAACACTTCTCCGGACAAACGGTTATGCCGAGTGTACATTGTAATAACCGCCCCCAAAATCCCCAAATCATCTTTCAAGTTCCCTTGAACCAAATTTATCGTGTGCAGCAATTGCCCCAAACCCTCAAGCGCGAAATATTCCGATTGCACTGGTATCAAAACCTCATCAGCCGCCACCAAACCGTTTATAGTAAGAAGTCCCAACGATGGCGGACAATCAATCAAAACAAAATCATAATCATCTCGGACTTGTTTTATTAATCTGTCCAATAAAAATTCCCGATTTTCAACATTAACTAATTCAATATTCGCCCCGGCCAAAGATAAAGTTGCCGGCGCCACATAATAATTATTCTGGCCGATATTTAAGATAATATCTTTGATAACAGTTTGACCGGCCAAGGCCTCATACAAGCCATAGGGCAATTCTTTATGTTTAACTCCGATCCCGCTTGTCGCGTTTGCCTGAGGATCCAAGTCAACAACTAAAACCCGCTTACCATACTGCGCCAAATAAGCGGCTAAATTAATAGTCGTGGTTGTTTTTCCAACACCACCCTTTTGATTGACAACTGAGATTACTTTACCCATGAATGTAATTCAAATCTATAAATGCATCCAAATACTACAAATGATATTGATAAAATTTGTAGTTTTTGTAGATTTGGATGCGCTATTCGTAGATTCGGATATGTTATTTGTAAATTCGAATTATATCCTAATTATACCCCAAATCCCTTTGACAAACAAGCAAAATTAAGGTAAAATACGATTATCACGCCGAAGTGGCGGAACTAGGTAGACGCGCTGGATTCAAAATCCAGTGGTGGCAACACCATGTGGGTTCGATTCCCACCTTCGGCACCACGCTTAGCGTGGTTTTAGCTAAGCTCAGCACCAAAAAAACTAAAATCATTATGCTTGCCAAAAATAATATAAAAACTAAAATAATAAAAATATTTATAAACGCAATTCCGATAATCATAATGATGGCGCTTATTCCGCTCATTGTTAATGATTATTTATTATCTGGAATTTACCTCATTATTATCATAATTTCATTGATAATAAAATATAAACAAAAAGATTATTTATTTCTTCTGTCTGGATTTTTTATAATGCTAATCTCAGAATACTTCTTCATAAGTACTGGTGTTGAGATATTCATCAGAAATACTCTTTTTGGAATAATGCCTTTATGGCTGCCCATCCTTTGGGCATACGCCTTTATTGTAATAAAAAGAACAATCATTATTCTTGACAAATAAAACGACAAATCCTCGCAAAAACTAAAAATCCCCACTACAATCAAGGGGATTTTTATATATCAAAATTTCTTAAATTTTTGGTACCAGGGGAGAGACTTGAACTCTCGACCTCGGCGTTATGAGTGCCGCGCTCTTACCAGCTGAGCTACCCTGGCGTAGCAACATTTTTAAAATTTGGTTGCGGGGGAGGGAATCGAACCCTCGACCTGCGGATTATGAGCCCGCCGAGCTACCACTGCTCCACCCCGCTTTATTTTTTTAAACTAAAATCGACTTTCAGTTACAATTGAGTATAACCTATTTTTTCAATTTTGGCAAATCTTTTTTGACAACTATCCAAATATCGTCTAAAATATAAATATAGTCAAAAAATCTAAATCCGTTTATAAAAAACAAAGATGTTTCTAACAGTTCACGGCTCAGCCGCGATTTTAATATCAGAACAAACTAACACTATTTACTTAGCTTTTATCTTGGGATTTATTTCCCATTTTATTTTAGATTTTTTACCACATGAAAATCTTCGCCTATCAAAATGGGTTAAAAAAAATAACGAAATAAAAAAATATTTTTTCCTGGCTCTGGCTGATTTTTCGCTGTTAACAGT
>DAOWAM010000072.1 GCA_030634585.1 bacterium | reverse complement strand
TTATACATTTTTTACATTATTTCACATTTTTTATCATATTTTAATTAAAACAAAATCAGCTAATGAATATTTACAAGCCAACGATTATTGGCAATATACCGCTTTGACCGGAGAACATTTAAAAAGGGCATTGGTCGATTTTGATTCACAAACTAATCTTCCGCAAATAGCGTTAGAGTTTGATCAACAAGGCAAAGAATTATTTGCTCAAATTACTAAACGAAATATTAAAAAACCAGTTGCTATTTTTTTAGATGACCAACCGATTAGTGTTCCCACCGTGCAAGAAGAAATTACACAAGGCAAAGCGGTAATCAGCGGGAGTTTTAATATTAAAGAAGCAAAAATTTTAGCGCGACGATTGAATACTGGCGCGCTTCCTGTTCCGATTAGTTTAATTAGTCAACAAAATATTGGTCCAAGCTTAGGAAAACTTTCTGTGGAAAAAAGCTTGTTATCTGGTTTAATTGGTTTAATTTTAGTGGCAATTTTCATTATCGCTTTTTATGGTGGATGGGGAATAATTGCTTGTTTGTCTTTATTAATTTATAGTTTAATTGTTTTGGCCTTGTTTAAAATAATTCCCGTAACACTAACTTTATCCGGCGTGGCAGGTTTTATTTTATCAATTGGTATGGCGGTAGACGCCAATGTCTTAATTTTTGAGCGAAGTAAAGAGGAATTGAGTAAGGGGCGAGGTAAAATTTTAGCGATTGACGAAGGATTTCGTCGAGCTTGGCCATCAATTCGTGATGGTAATGTTTCTACTTTGATTACTTGTTTTATTTTATATTATTTTGGCAGTAGTATGTTTAAGGGATTTGGTTTAACATTGGGTTTGGGCGTATTAGTAAGTATGTTTTCGGCAATTGTAATTACCCGCACTTTTTTAAATCTATTTGTTAAAGAAAATAAAACTAAATTAGTTATTAAAGAAAACAAAACAAAGTCACACATATAGAATATGTGAGTGGGGATAAAATAAAATTTAATTTTTTAAATTATGTATAATATTATTGGTCGTCGAAAAATCTTTTTTATTATTTCAATTATTCTTTGTGGTTTAAGTGTTATTAGTTTAGCAATTTGGGGTTTACGCCCAAGTATTGATTTTACGGGTGGAACTTTAATGGAATTAGAATTTGCTCAACGACCGGAAAACCAAGTATTAAAAACAGAATTAAACGCGCTTGGTTTAGAATCAATGATCATTCAATCAACTGATCAACAAGGAATTATTATTCGCGCTAAAGAAATAGATGAAACGAAACACCAACAAGTTTTAACGGTAATGAGAGAAAAATTTTCGCTTATTGAAGAAAGAAGATTTACGACCATTGGACCGATTATTGGACGAGAATTGACTAATAAAGCGACTTGGGCGATTGTTTTAGTGGTATTAGCGATTATTTTATATATTACTTGGGCTTTTCGAAAATTATCTTCTTTATCTCGTAAAAGTAATTCTTGGCAATATGGATTAGGGGCGATTGTTGCTTTATTTCACGACGTGCTAATTATCAGCGGTATTTTTTCAGTATTAGGACATTTTTGTGGAGTAGAAGTTGACACCGCGTTTATCGTGGCTATTTTGACGGTGTTGGGCTATTCAGTTAATGATACTATTGTTGTTTATGACCGAATTAGAGAAAATTTATTAAAATATCGAAAACGAGAATTAACAGATAATCTTAATAATAGTGTTAATGAAATAATAATTCGTTCATTAAATACGTCAATTACCACATTCTTGGTTTTATTAGCTGTTTATGTTTTTGGTAGTTTAATTATTAGACATTTTATTTTAGCTTTGATGTTGGGAGTGATTATAGGAACTTATTCGTCTATTTTTATTGCCAGTCCATTATTGTTAATTTGGCAACGACATCCAAAATATTAACCGTATTTATTATAAATGTTAAGTAAAAGCCGTTTTGATTAAATAAAAACGGCTTTTATTATTTAATTAGTTGAGTTATAGTAATAATAGTTACTAACAAATTATTTAAGAATAATTTTATATTTTGATGAAAAATAATTTCAGAAAAGATAAACTTTGTCTGTTAACTGGCGGGGGAACTGGCGGATCGGTTACTCCATTGTTGGCGATAACCGAAGCAATTAAACGGACAAATTCAGAGTCGGTTGATTTTTTATGGATTGGCACTAAACGAGGGCCGGAAAGAAAACTGGTTGTTGATGCCAAAATTCCTTTCAAATCAATTATTACGGTTAAATGGCGTCGTTATTTTTCATGGAAAAGTTTTTTTACCCCCTTTTTATTATTGATTGTTTTATTTCAGTCAGCAATTATTATTTTAAAATATCGTCCACGAGTCATTCTTTCAGCAGGTAGTTTTGTTAGTGTTCCGTTAATTTGGGTTGGCTGGTGTTTACGTATTCCAATAATGGTTTATCAGCAGGATTTACAAGTAGGATTAGCTAATCGTTTGATGACGCCAATGGCTAAAAAAATTGCTGTGATTTGGCCGGAATTGTTAACTAAGTTTTCATCGAGAAAAGCAATTTATACTGGAGCGGCGGTGCGATTGGAAATTAAACGAGGTAATCAAGAAAAGGCGCGACAATTATTCAATTTAGAAACTGACTTACCTACATTATTAGTGATGGGCGGGGGAACTGGCGCGCGAAGAATTAATCAATTAATTGTGGAAATTATTCCCCAATTAACCCAATTTTGTCAGATTATTCATTTAACAGGCGGAAAAGTTGATCCAAGCAGTATAAAGGAAAATTCGCGCTATCATCCTTATAATTTTTTAGTGAAAGAAATGACCGATGCGTTAGCGGTAGCCGATTTAGTAATTTGTCGGGCCGGCATGGGAACATTGACCGAATTATCCGCTTTGGGAAAACCAGCTTTAATTATTCCAATCGCTGATAATCATCAGGAAATCAACGCTCGTTATTTTGCTCGGCAACAAGCAGTTATTTATTTATCAGAAAAAGGCTTAAATAATCAAATGTTATTAGAAAAAATTAAATATTTATTATCTCATTCAGAAAAATTAGACAAACTATCCAAACAAATTAAACAATTAGATCATCCAGAAGCAACCGATAAAATTGCTCATTTAGCGTGGGAAATGATGAGTAAATAATTATTTAAAATAATCACCATTTATCTTTCACAAATAACTAAATCTTAGTGAGGGACTGCGCTCAATCCTCTTTTGAAAGAGGATTTCACTTGCTTTTTTATTAAAGGTGTGATAAGATATAAATGAAATAAATTAATAATTTAATAATAAATTTATGAATAAAGAAAAAATGCCGAGTTCAGCATCAAATGGGTCTAAAAAAGAACAAAGAAGAAAATTAGAACAAACCAAAATTCAACTTAAAGAAGTGAAACAGAAAGCGGAAGAAATTCGGAAACAATTAAGTGAAACAGAAAAAGAAGAAAAAGAAT
>DAOWAM010000075.1 GCA_030634585.1 bacterium | reverse complement strand
ATGTATTAGCTTCTCATCAAGCGGGCATTCATAATGTAGTTGCTTCATCTGGAACGGCCTTAACTATGGAACAAATTAATTTATTAAAACGCTATACAAAAAATCTAATTTTGTCGTTCGATGTTGATTTAGCTGGACAAACGGCAACTCGACGGGGAATTGACATAGCTTTGCAAGCGGGAACAAATGTAAAAATTATAACCTTATTAGCTGGGAAAGATCCCGATGATTGTGTTCGCATTGATCCAGAACTTTGGCATCAATCAATCAAAAAATCTAAACCGTTAATGGAATATTATTTTGACTTTATCTTTAATAATTTATCAACGGATCGGATTTTTGAACAAAAGAAAGTAGAAGAAAATATATTTTCTTTACTAAGTCAATTTAATAGTAAAATAGAACAAGATTATTGGTTAAAAAAAATGAGTGAAAGAATGAATATCTCTGAACAAGCGTTACTTGATGATTTTCAACAATTTTTGTTTTCATTAAAACAACCAAATAATCGAGAGATAGATGAACAGACAGATAATAATCAAGTAATTAAGAAAAGCCGAATAGAAATGGCCGGTGAAGAATTAATTGGTTTTTTATTAAAGTACCCAGCGCAAATTGATAAATGGTTATCGCAGATTTCGCCAGATTTATTTTCTGGAAGGTTATCTGGGCTTGTCAAAGAAATTAAATTATATTATGATAAAAGCAATTCTTTTAATTATCGTCAGTTTTATCAGAAAATTAAATTAACACATTCATCGTTTGCTGAGTATAGCGATGTTTTAACATTATGGATTGAAAATAATTTTTCCGATTTAACACCGGCAGAAATAGACAAGGCAATCAAACAATCATGGTTATTTTTAAAAGAACAAAACATTATTACGCAATCAAAAAACATTGCTTTAAAAATTAAAATAGCCGAGCAAGAAACGAATCAGAAGAAAATCGAACAATTAAGTAAACAATTTAACGAGTTAACCGAAGAATTAAAAAATATAAACCAAAATAATTAATTATTTTTTTATATATGGTTAATAAAAGAAAAATAGATTCTAAAAAGAAAAAAACTGTTTGGCGATCAGCAACACGTTCTGTGTCAAAAAAGAAAACTAAGTTAACGTCTGATCGTCAACGGAAAAATAAAAAGAATAATTCACCATCTACTATTCTTCGCACAGCGAAGAAAAAGATAACGAGTAAAAAGAAAAAATCAAATAAAAAATTATTATCAACTAATCGGCAAAATAAAAAAATAAAAATAAAAACGACTCGTAAGTCAAAAGCGACAATAAAACGAAAACCAAAAATAAAAGTAAAAATTAGAAAAAAAAGAATTGCTCCAAAGAAAAGAATAGTAAAACGAATAAAAAAAGTTAAAAAACAAAAAAAGAATTATAACAAAAAGCGTTTATCGTCTGTAAGCCAGCGAAACAAAAAGAAACCAAAAAAGAAACTAACGAAGAAACAGCAACAAATTGATCGGAACAACAAAAGAAAGAAATGGCCAGTGCAAACGATCAAAGATTTAATTAAACAAGGGATAAAACGTAGTTTTGTCACCGAAAATGAGATTTTATATGATTTGCCCAATGTAGAATATCATTTAGAAGAATACGAAGATTTTTTGGAACAATTAAAAGAATACAGTATTCGAATCATTAAAACAGGGGATAGCTTATTGGAGCAAAAAGAAGACGTCCAGCCTTTGGATAAACGGATGGCCGCTGCTTATGATTTAAGTAAAGTTTCTACCGATTCGATTCAAATGTATTTGCGAGAAATGGGAAAAGTTCCTTTGTTAACGCCTAAAGAAGAAGTTAGTTTAGCGAAAAGAAAAGATCGTGGTGATCAAGCAGCAGCTCAGATTTTAGTTGAAGCAAATTTAAGATTAGTGGTTAGTATTGCCAAAAAATTTGGTAGTTATCGTTTATCATTCTTGGATTTAATTCAGGAAGGTAATATAGGACTTTTTCGCGCGGTGGAAAAATATGATTGGAAAAAGGGTTATAAATTTTCTACTTATGCTACTTGGTGGGTTCGACAGGGGATTACTCGTGCTTTGGCTGATCAATCAAGAACAATCAGAGTGCCGGTACATATGATTGAGACAATTAATAAATTTAAAAAAGTAGTTAAAGCGTTAACACAACAATTAGAGAGAGAACCTTTACCGTCGGAAATTGCCACAGAAATGAATGTAGCCGTAAAAGACATTCAACATATTATTAAGATTTCGCAAGAAACAATTTCTTTAGAAACAACGGTTAATAAAGAAGATGATAATAAAACAACGACCTTGGCTGACTTTGTGAAAGATACCAAAACAATTTCACCAGAAAGAGCCGCTGCGTTACGATTATTAAAAGTTTATGTTTCTAAGGTGATTAGTCAATTGACTGATCGGGAGCAAAAGATTTTGAAAATGCGTTTTGGCTTAGTTGATGGCATTTCCCATACATTAGAAGAAGTTGGACGTATTTTTGGCGTTACCCGAGAACGAATTAGACAAATTGAAGCAAAAGCTTTAGAGCGAATTAAACATTTAAACGAGGTAGAGAAATTAGAGGATTATTTTTTTCGACAAGAAATGAAAAAAGCAGATAAAAAAGAAGAAGAAAAAGATTATTAATTATTTTAATTTAAAAATAGAAAATAATTAAATAGTTTGTTGAATATTTGGCAAAATCAAAAAATCGCATTATAATATTAGTAACAATATTTTTCCGGGGTAGCTCAATGGTTAGAGCAATGGACTGTTAATCCATGTGTTGAGGGTTCGAGTCCCTCCCCCGGAGCCATTGTGTACGAACAGAGGTGAAAGCCTCTGTTTTTGCTTTATTTAAGGCTATTTCTCCTATTTTATTTGGTTCTAACTTTAGATATTCTGCTTCTAAAGCAGGATAGCCCTTTACGATCGGTCGTAACCATTCATTTGGTTGAATATAGAGCTTTTTGTTCTTAATTACTGGGTTTTGGCCTAGCGCCATTAGTATTTCTTTCTTTAGTTCTAACCCACCCGTAATAAATTCTTTTCTGGCGTATGTTTCGAATTTTAAACTTTTCTCTCTTAGTTCTATCCATTTTTCTGCTCTGCTCTCAGTCTCTCTTAATTCTTCTTTGAATTGATTAATTTTATTTTGTAGTTTATTTCGTTCTTTTGTAAAAGTTTTATCATCAATTAAATCTCGATATCTCATTTGTGTTAAGCTGTCTAATTCTTTTTGTGTTTTAGTTAATGATTTATGTCGCATTTCGTAAATTTTAGTTCTGTCTTCGATTTCTTTGTCATTGGATTGATTT
>DAOWAM010000058.1 GCA_030634585.1 bacterium | reverse complement strand
GTCAAATAAAGAGCAAATTGAAAAAAATGTTCCGTTCCTTGTGTTAAATCATCGCGCAATCCTTCAATATCATGTAACGCGGTTTGTAATAAAGGATCACGAGGTGCGCCTTTATCCGCCTTCATAGAAAGTTCTGCTTCAATATTACCAACTTTTCTCTGTAATTGTTTTAAAATAATTTCTGATTTTACTGGATAAAAATACATGGTAATGTCTAATGGCGCATCATAATTAATAATTGGTACAAACCAACCAACACTAAGATATCGGGGATAGGTAATAACAAAAATAGTTCGCGCAAATTTTCCGCCTATTTCTAAAAAACGCGGATTAATACGCATTGCCGAAGGCGCAATTAAATCAAGTACAGAAACCGTCCCTTTCCGAAAAGCTTTTTCGGCAGCAATCGCTTCTTTTGCTTTCATTTCTTTTTCTTGTAAAACGATTTCTTTAGCGGCAGATTTTCTATCTGCTTCAGTTTTAATTTCGGAACTTAA
The DNA here is from genome assembly GCA_030634585.1 of bacterium. GTDB lineage: Bacteria > Patescibacteriota > Patescibacteriia > UBA2591 > DAOWAM01 > DAOWAM01. Next base: position 3,542 of record DAOWAM010000058.1, on the reverse strand, counting down.
TTTTGAAGTTTGAAATGTCATATTTTAAGGGATAAAACAGTAATAAAAAATGTTTGATTATTCTTATTTATTTTTTTCAATTCGTAAATCACTAATTTTAGTTAATTTTTCATTAGCACTAATAGTTGGATTATAGCAATTATAAAATAGCTCAATTAAACTTTGTGTATCTAATGGGACTGTTTTCAATCCCATTGAACTCAAAGAACTACTTATTTGATTGACTCGTCGGAAAAGCTGTTCTCGATAATTATTAAATCTTTTCTCTTCTAATTTAATTGTCATGGCAGCTGTGAATAAATTTGTTAAACGTTGCCAAAACTTTTTAGGTTTGTCGCCCCAAGGAGAGTAAGGAACAACTAAATAGAATTTTTTGCTCATTATTTTTCCTAATTCTACTAATTCCTTAACAAAACTCCGATAATCAGCAATCTGCATTCGCAATAAATCATTGGTCTGTTCTTTTTGTCGTTGATTTAATTCAAGCAAATAAGGATCGATATTAAATGGGCGAGATTGAATGACGATTTGAATCGGAAAAGTATCCAGGGTATTCAAAAAACTAGCATAAGCCTGAATTAACGCCTTTTGTTCGTCTTCTGATTTTAAGGCAAAATTAACAGAAGAAACTAATATCACTGCGCGTAAAGCACCATCTTTCATTACTAAACAATCCTTCTTAATTTGAGCAATGTTTAGATATGTTTGTGTTGCATTATTCATAATTATTTTCATTAACCGGCTTATTAATATTTAGACGATAAGCTCCGCCAGTATTAACTAACAACGATAAATCACTTAATCGTGAATGGATTAATTCTTTCTTATTTTTAGAAATTATTATTTCTTCTTTTTCGTCGTATTTGTCAGCGCCTTTAACCCTTTTTCCAACTATTATTTTCTCTTCTAAAATTTGTTTTTTCCAAACCCGCAAATTTGGTCTTTTAAACATTTGTACTATATTTAGAAAGAAATAATGAAATGGTTGACCATTAACTTTCAAAAAGGCGATTGTTCCGGTAATAATAAAAATAAGTATTGCTTCAATCACAAATAAAGTAAAATCCGTTAATTTATATGATAAGAACATAGCACCAAGACCAATAATAGAAATTATAAATTGTCGAGGAGTAATTGGTCCAATTATTTTCGGTTCAACATCAATAAATTGTGGGACAACAAACTGCATAAATACTACGAAATTATCCCTGTGTTACTTCGCCTCCGCCAGTTGGCGGATGGCGGATGTAACCGGTCCCTAGGTTACCATTAGTAACCGGGGACATCTAGGGTGCCCCGGCTCAAAGAGCCTAAGGGCGGGCGAATTGATTACAAAAGTGCGAATTAATTAAAAACCTAATTGGTGATTAAGTTTAACCAAAGCGTTAAACTCATCTAAATTAAGTGTAGGTTTATTTTGTAAAGATTGCTGTTTTATTATTTCGATTAAAGGCTTATTTTGCTCTAATGACATTTGGCCTAAATTAAGATAAAGTTGGTAAATAGCTGATTGTTGCCACGCTTGGATACCAGCTATTTTTTTAGTTAAAGATTCTTCGCCTAATAAATCAATTTTTTGTTTAATTCGTTTGGCTGATTTACTCGCTTGATTATCTAATTGATTTGTCCAGCGACGAAAGTCAGTCAAAGTTAATTCAGATAATTCATTAATCGGATCACTTACTCGAACTGGTTGATCAATATCATTTATTTTATGATCTAAATTAATCGTTGGTCGTTTAATTTGATTAACAACTGGATTCATTGGTGTTGGCGATGTAACAATTGGTCTAATTTCCTCGCCATCTGTAGTCCCTAAATCCAATTTTTTGGACCGGGGTCCCGGCTCAGAGAGATTAGGGATCGAAGACATAGAGACATCGGCATCAGTCATCTTTCGTTGAGATTTCAGAATAGCATCAGCGGAAACGAAGGGGGGTTGTTTTACTTCTTTTTTGATTACCAATTTTTCAACTGGTGATTTTTTTTCGCCTTCGGCATCTTTGTCTGTATCCTTAACAGAAACAGAAACGTCGACAGGTTGTTTATCCGTTAATACTTTAGCATTAACGTCAGCGAGCTTTGGTTTAATCATTGACAAATCAGGTTTATCTTTTTCAACTGATAAATTGTCTTCCTTTTCTTTTTTCGGTATGAGTTGTTCTTTACTTTGTGTTTTATTTTGCCAGCCAGCAAGATTTTGTTTGCTTCGCCACAATAATCGAGCGTATTCTTCCGGCTTAGGCGCTAAAGGCACAAAATCCATTTCTTGGGGAATTCTTATGGTTTCATCCGTGGTTTTAACTTGTGTTTTTTTATTTTCAAGAATGGCTATTGTCTGATTAGCTTGTACTTCATTAAAACCCATTCCCCCGACTTTGACCGGTCGAGTTAATTTATCTTTAATTTCCACTTCATCACGCACACCTTTCAAATAGGATAAGAGAATGTTCTGTAATCTTTTTTTAAATATTTCTTCCATAAATTATGGTTTATTTTTCTATCTTGTTAATTACTTCGTTAGTTAAATCTTCTACACTAATTTTATTTTCAGGCACTTCTGGCTTGATTGGTGTTGTTTTTACATCCTGCGCTTCGGATTCAATATCAAAAACATCCTCTGATTTTGTGATTGATTTGATTTTTGATTGTTTAGGATTAGTTGTTGTTTCTACTTTTTTATCTTCTTTATTTGCCATAGTATCAGCGTCATCGGGTTGATCCTCAATTACTAATGCCTGCCCTTGTTTTAATTGTAGTTGATAATCGGCAATATCGCCTCCCAAATCCTGTAATTGTTTTACTAAATCGCCACCAAGAAAATTGGATAGGGGAAGTAAATATAAACCAATTATTCGTACTGCTAATTGTTTGGTTTTATTCTCTTCTAAGCCGATTTCCTTCAATTTGGGGATTAACTGATCTAAGAGGATTTCTTTTGAACTAATCGAAATTATTGTGGAAAAAAGTTCGTCAAATTGTTTATCAGTAAGATCAAACTCTTTAGCAATTTTTTTACTATTATCAACGTTTTTATCACTTAATATTATTTCTTGGATCGTTGGCGGTAAATTAATAAATTCCATATCCATTAAATTATTTAATTTATTATTTTTTATTTTTTGGATTAAATACATTTAACCACTTAGCAACCCACCATGCTTCGGTCTTCGGAGAACCCTTTTTTCCCAAAGATTGTTGTGAACTAACAAAAGAATTTAATTTTTCTATAATAGATTGATATACATTATTATCTTTTTTGTTTGTAAAATCTTTTAATATATTTTTAAAATCTTTATAGTTATCCTCGACTATTTGATTAAATGCATCACCTTCAAATTTGTTTAATGAATTTAATACTAATTCCTTATTATCGTTATAATTTATCGCTCCACCAGTATAAATTTGTCTAAATGTTTGTTGATCAGGTATTGCTCGTATTTTGGATTTATCTACGCCTTCGAGACTTTTCGCTTCAGTGCCTTCAAAAACTATTCCAGAATCTTCAATAAATTTCTTAACACTATTTTTTTCTCTTTTGT
>DAOWAM010000023.1 GCA_030634585.1 bacterium | reverse complement strand
GTTATGATTCCTAAAAGACGATTGTTTTTATCAACAATCGGAATAGCTTTAATATTATTTTTCAAAGCGAGATGAGCTGCTTTCTTTTGATCTACTTCTGGCTGAGTAGTAATTAGTCTATTGTCCATGATCTGAGAAATCTTGACTTTCGATGATTGTCTGAAAATCTCTTTAATTGAAGCTACACCAACTAATTCACCTTGTTCGTTAACAACGTATAAATAATTTATTGTTTTTAACCTTGAAATATTTTCTTTAATTTCTGAGATAATCTGTTTTATTGTTTGCTGTGGCCCTATTACTGGTATAAAATCTCTACTGAGCATTTTACGGCCAGCAGTATTTTTTGCCCAATGAAAATTGTTAATTTTCGCAATAGTTTCTGTCCGAATATTTTGTAATCCATTCATAATGAGACTTATTATCTAATAAAATGATCGGCAAACCGTTTAATCAACGCTCAAATAGTTTTTTCTATTATATTTATCACCGGTAAAGTCAATTATTCTTCTACTTCCTCCGGTCTTACCGACCAAACTACATCTCCGTTGGCATATTCATACTTTCCGATGAAAACCTTCGGATCGTTTGTTTTAAAAACACTCACTTTGATTTCTCCCTCCCCCGCCGTGCTCGGAGTGCCATTAATTGAATACTTTTTTACCAAAAATCCATCCGCTTTATCAACGTTAAAACCAATTTCATCGATTAGAATCTTATTGATCCTAGCTGAATGCTCTTTTAATTTTTCATACGATTCGAAATCTTCAAAAAATATTGTCGCCGCGTTCATTCCTCTCACGCAATCCATCGCAAATTCTAGATCTTCCTTAAACTGCTCAACCATTTTTTCTATTGCCAGATTTTCAATAGATTTGTTTAAATTTTGTGTTTCTTTTTTCATAAGTTAATTTATTTTATGTTTTACTAAATTGATCGGCATCCCTTTCACAAATGCTTTGATATTTTCAATTGTAACATCTAAAATTCTTGTTAGTGCCTCTTTACTATTAAAAGCATTATGAGGAGTAATAATTACTTTCGGCTGGTTAATTAAAATGTGGCTTTCAAGAACCGTCTTTAAATCATAAGTCTTTTTGAAAGCTAAGGTTAAAAGTTCTCTTTCTTCTCTAATAAAACATTCTTCCTCAAGCACATCCAAACCCAAACCAGCAAAGATCCCTTGTTTTAAACCTTTTAATAATGCGGTAGTATCACAAACTCCGCCTCGGGCGGTATTTATTAAATAACATCCCTTTTTGAATAGTTTCAAACTTTTTAAGCTTATTAAATGGTGGGTTGCTTTATTATAAGGAACGTGCAAAGTAATAATATCAGAGTTCTTAAACAAATATTCCAGTGGGGCATATTTAAAACCTATTTTTTTAGCAAATTTTTGATCTTTTTTAACGTCATACGCTAAAACATTCATTTCAAATCCTTTGGCCATTCTTGCTACGTGACGACCAATATTGCCAGTTCCTACTATCCCCAAAGTTTTTCCTTTCAGATCAAAACCCATTAGATTTTCCAAACGAAAATCTCCCTTTTTAGTTCTTTCTAAAGAAAGACAAATTTTCCTTGAAAGATCTAGAATCAAAGCAAAAGTATGTTCAGCAACAGTATTCTCTCCATAAGTTGGCACGTTTGAGACTAAAATATTTTTACGAACACAACTTTTTAAATCAACATGATCAAAGCCGGTTGAACGGGTGGTAATATATTTCAAGGATTTCAAAGAATTAATAGAATTCTTATCTACCTGAGAATAAATAAAAGGAGAAAGAATATCAATATCTATGATATTCTTCAAATTATTTGTATTTAATTTATCTTCAAAAAAAATCAAATCAAAACCTTTTAACGAAGATTTTAAATATTCTACTTCCCATGATTCAATTTCAAAAAAGGCAATTTTTAATTTTTCCATATTGTTATGATACTAAGATTTTTTAATTGCTTTTCGGTCTTCTCCTGATTTTTTTGACGATTTGAAAAAATACGATAAGTCTGATGCACTACCTTTGTATTTTAATTGATCATACCTCTACAATTCTTACTACCGCACCAAGTCCCTTTTTTCCATAATCAGAAGTTATTCCCTCGCCTTTATTAATATTTCTGATAGCAATATCACCATGGTTTCTTACCTGTGTGTTTGCTTCACAAGAATGATTTACAAATTTTTCTGGTGATTGCATAAGCAAATATTTGTTTTTTCAGCTTTGTAAATATATTGTTTTTGACTATTGTCTAATTTATCTATTTCAGATTCTTCTACAATTTTAAAATTCCATTTTAAGACCACTTCGCCTTTTTTAAAATTTCTTATAGCAAACACGCCCTTTTTATTGATTTTTGATTTTTTGATAATAATACCCTTGGTCATAAATTCTACAATTGATAGTCCCCCATAATTGTCATTTTGCTTAGATTTCAGTTTTCCACCAAACCCATTAAATATAAAATGGCGGGGTGGATTTCCGTAAGTTTGAATTTAAAATGCGAAAATTATTTAAATTACACCTTGAATATTTTGAAATTCCTAAATTTGCTTTAAAATTATTTCTTTGAATATATGGTATATTCAACCATTAACAGAAATAAAGGAAATATAATACTGAGAATAATTTGAGTATCTTTTCCAATGCTACCCAATGATTGTAGGATAAAAAAAGTAATTAATCCCAAAGAAACAGTTTGCAGTATTCCAAAAATCCAAAAAATACCATTTTGATTTTTCATAAATTTTATTATTAAATTTATTAACTACCTCAACATTTAAAAGTTCAAACATGAAAATCTGGCGGAGAGGGAGGGATTCGAACCCTCGATACCCTTGCAGGTATACCGCCTTTCCAAGGCGGCGCACTAGGCCACTATGCGACCTCTCCTCGTTTTGAATAATTTTATTCTAAACTAAATTAATCCATTAAACAAATTGTTTTTTGTCCCTATTCTTTCACTTCTTCTTTCAATTTACTGATCAACTTTCCTAATCGCAGAGTGATAAAGACGATTAACACGGTTATCACTATCGCATAAGTAAACTTGGCCCACAAGGTTGACTGAGTTCCAAAGATCACCACAAACAAACTTTGGATTGCTTCGTTCCAAGCCAGCGCGGCAACTAAACCAAAAGCAGCAATGACTAAAGAAGTAATTTTCTCTAACGCTTCTAGTTTAAATTGTTTCGTTTTTCTTCGTTCATTCATATATCTGATTTTTATTTTTAATTTATTTTATTCTTTTATTTTTTAATTTATTCTCTATTGCCGATACTTGCACAGTCGTTGGTACGACACTGTCAGGATTTAATGAGATAGAATCAATCCCGCATTTTACTAAAAATCTGGTAAACTCGGGATAATTACTCGGCGCTTCGCCACAAATGCCAATTTTTCGCTTATGCTGATGTGCTACTTTAATCACTTGTCTAACTAAACTTTTTACCGCTTCGTTTCGTTCATCATAAACCGATGCTATCAATGCTGAATCTCGATCTACTCCCAAGGTTAGTTGTGTTAAATCATTTGTGCCGATAGAAAATCCGTCAAAAATTTTAGCAAATTGCTCGGCTAAGATTACGTTAGACGGAACCTCGCACATGACATAAACTTGAAAACCATTTTTCCCTCGTCTTAATCCGTTCTCTTTCATAATTTTTAATACCTTTTTTCCTTCAGCAATAGTTCGACAAAAAGGCACCATAGTAATTAAATTGGTTAAACCAAATTCTTCACGCACTTTTTTAATTGCCCGACATTCTAAAATAAAAGCAGATTTATATTTCGGACTATAATAACGGGAAGCACCTCGCCAACCAATCATCGGATTAGATTCAGTCGGTTCGTAGGCCTGTCCACCGATCAAATTGGCATACTCATTGCTCTTAAAATCAGAAAAACGAACAATTACTGGTTTAGGGTAAAAAGCGGCGGACAAGCGACCAATTCCTTCCGCTAACCGATCAACAAAAAACTGACTTTTATTACGATAACCAGCAGTTAATTGATTAATTTGCTGTTTTACTTTTTTATTTTTTAGTCGATGATAATTTATCAAAGCCAGCGGATGGATTTTAATAAAATTGTTAATAATAAATTCTTCTCGCGCTAAGCCGACACCATCATTAGGAATAAACGAAGATTGGAACGCTTGTTCAGGATTAGCTATATTCATCATTATTTTTGTTTTTGGTCGAGACAGATTCTTAATATTTGTTTTCTTAATCTTAAAAGGAATTAATCCCGAGTAAACTTTTCCTATTTCTCCTTCGGCGCAATTAACAGTAATCATCTGCCCTGTTTTAATTACTTTTGTTCCTCGCCCAGTTCCCACCACGCAAGGAATGCCTAATTCTCGCGAAACGATCGCACTATGGCAAGTTCGTCCACCAGAATCAGTGACAATTGCTGATGCTATTTTCATAATTGGTTCCCAATCAGGGTCGGTTACTGGCGCAACTAATACTTCGCCTGTCTTAAACTTACTAATATCTTTTACGCTGGTAATTATTCGCGCTTTGCCTTGTCCAATCTTTGAACCAACACTTGCCCCCTCCACTAATTTCTTAATCGTTTTGCTCTTAATTAAAATATATTTTTTTAAAACATCTAATTTCTTGTGTGATTCCACTGTCTCTGGTCTAGCTTGAACAATATAAAGTTTATTGTCTCGTCCATCTTTCGCCCACTCCATATCCATTGGTCGATGATAATAATTTTCAACAATTACTGAATAACGAGCTAATTGTAATACTTCTTTATCTGTTAAACTAAATGTTTGTTTTTCACGCGCTGAAGTATTAATGTTTTTAGTTGATTTATTTATTTGATTAGTAGTTGATGCATAAATTAATTTCTTTTCTTTACTGCCTAATTTTCTATCAATAATCGGAGCATGGCCCTTAAGTAATGTTGGCTCAAAAACAAAGAATTCATCCGGAGTTACTCTTCCTTTAACTACATTTTCGCCCAGTCCATAAGCTGAATTGATGACAGTCACATCGGCAAAACCAGTTTCTGTATCACAAGAAAACATTACTCCAGCACAAGCTCGATCGCTTCGCACCATTTTTTGCACCCCACAAGAAAGAGCAATCTTTAAATGATCAAATTTTCTTTCTTGACGATAAGAAATTCCGCGCGCCGTAAATAAGGAAGCAATACAATGTTTGATTGCCCATAATAATTGTTTTTCTCCGCGAATATTCAAATAAGATTCCATTTGACCAGCAAAACTAGCACTAGGCAAATCTTCGGCAGTAGCCGAAGAACGAACAGCAACATCCAATCGCTTACTTTTACTTTGTCGCGATAATTGTTGATAAGCGCTAATCACTTCTTTCATTAAATCAATCGTCAAAGGTGTGCGAATAATTAGTTGTCTGATAGCTCGCGCTTGTCGTTCTAGACTAATAACATTTTGATAATCGATCTTTGCTAATAACCGTTTTATTTTTTCTTTCAATCCGGATTGTTCAATAAAATGCCAATAAGCAAGTGAAGTAGTGGCAAAACCATTGGGAATTTTAACACCCTGTTTAGTTAAATGTGAATACATTTCACCTAAAGAGGCATTTTTCCCACCAACTAATGCTATATCATCAATTGTGATATCTTTGAACCAAAGAATCAATTTGTGTGTTTTTTTAGACATAAATTTTTCTCTCAATAATGGTTATAATTATATTTTATCACATGATTATTGTTCCAACAAGAAAATAGAGCTTTGTACCACTTAAGATACGGGTATATAATTATATAAATAAGATTTACTGAAAATAAAAAAAACCTCAATAAATGAGGTTTTTTTTATTAAAAATCTAATACTATTCAGCAGGAACAGTAGGAACGGCTTCATTTGGTAACACGTCGGCTTCAATTTCGCTATCCAATGGCGCTTTTTTGTTTAATAATGTAATTAAAATAAGAATCACAATAATTACAATAATCCAAAATAAACCCTTGCTAAAAATTGAACCTTTCTTAACTTTTGGTTGAACAGCCTGTTGTTCTTGAGGTTGTTCTTGAGGTTGTTCTTGAGGTTGTTCTCCTTGAACTTGTTCATTATCCATTGTTTTTGATTAATTAATTGTTTAATTTTATGTTGACCTTTATTGATTTTTATAATTTTATTATAATCGATACCTAATTTTTGTCAAATCAAATTTTTGCTTTATAAAACGTGTACCTTAACTAAATTAACATTTTGTGAAATACCCACTGGTTGACCAGCAACCACAATGATTTTATCCCCTGCCTTAATGATAAAATGTTCTTTAATAAAAATAGTTGCTTTCTTAATTAATTCGTCAATGTTTTTGCAAATTGGCAGTACAAAAGGCGCCACTCCCCAGCTTAAACACAATTGTCGTCGTACTCGTTGTTGATTAGTAGCAACTAAAATTGGCAATTCTGGTCGATATCGCGAAATTAATCTACCAGTATCACCAGACGAAGAAGCAACCAAAATAAATTTAGCATTGACTTTTTTAGCCAAATAACAAGCCATTTGATTAATGGCTATTAAGTCGGAACTTTTTTGTTTATTTAAATCTTTTAATATAAAATCGTCATAAATCGACGCTTCAGTTTCTTTAATTATTTTACTCATCATTTTAACTGATTGAACTGGATATTTGCCTGAAGCCGTTTCTCCAGAAAGCATAATGGCATCTGTATGATCAATTACCGCGTTAGCCACATCACTTACTTCGGCTCGAGTCGGTCGAGGCTGTTCAATGATCGATTTTAACATCTGTGTTGCCACAATCACTGGCTTTGCTGATTCCAAGCACCGATCAATAATATTCTTTTGAATAAGTGGCACATCCTGAGGTGGCATTTCAATACCTAAATCACCGCGCGCCACCATAATACCATCGCTAGCTGATAAAATAGCTGAAAAATTGCTTACTGCTTCTGGCCGTTCAATTTTACTAATAACTTTAATTGGGGATTTTTTATTTTTGCCTACTGGTAAGTTCAATTCTTGTTGCACACGACTAATCATTCTTTTCAAAGATTTTATTTCTCGATCAGTTGTTACAAAAGATAAGGCAACAAAATCAACTCCTTGTTGGATACCAAATCGCAAATCTTGTTTATCCTTTTTAGTAATGATAGAAATACTTAATTGGGTATCCGGAAGATTAATGCCTGCATGACTAGTCAATACTCCACCATTAATTACTCGACAGATTATTTCTTTGCCTTTAATTGATAAAGTCTTTAATTCAATTAAACCATCCGCCAATAAAATACGATCATTTTTCTTTAAATCATTGGTTAGTTTAGAATAATTAACCGGTACTCTGTCTAATTTGGGATTGATTTTTGTTGATAAAATAATTTTCTCTTGATTTTTTAGCATAATTTGTTCAGTGGATAACTTACCGATTCTAATCCGCGGTCCTTGTAAATCTTGCAAAATAGCAATTGGTCGGTTCATCTCTTTTGATAATTGTCTAATTCTTTTAATCAACAAAGTGTGATTCC
>DAOWAM010000055.1 GCA_030634585.1 bacterium | reverse complement strand
CTTGAGCGGTGGCTCGGCTAGAGGATTAGCGCATATCGGATTTTTACAGGTCTTAGAAAAAGCAGGAATAAGGCCAGATACTATCATTGGAACAAGCATGGGCGCCTTAATTGGCGGATTGTATTCAGCTGGAGCGAAATTAAAAGAAGTAGAAAAAACGGTAAAAAAGATCGGTAAATTACAAGAAGTTTTGCTTTTTGCTTCTTGGCCGCAAAAAAGCGGTTTAAATAAAGGCGATCAAATCATAAAAATAATTAAAAAATTTATTGGTGATCAGAAAATTGAAAATCTGCCAACTTCGTTTTATGCCGTAGCCACTGATATTAATACCGGAAAAAAGGTAGTTATTCATCAAGGTTCATTAATTAAAGCAATTAGGGCTAGTTTTGCTGTACCCGGTCTTTTTACACCGATTAAATTAGGAGATAAAATATTAGTTGACGGAGGGGTAATTGATTCTTTGTCGCTTGATGTTGCTAATCGCTTGCGTGGACAATTAGTAATCGTTTCTGATATTCTTTCTCGTTGTGGAAAAACTAAAATTACTTCTTATTCAGGAATGATAGCGATTCTACTCCGTACATTAGAAATAATCAGAGAACCGTCAATGAAAATTACCCCGACAATAAGTAAAAATACAATCATTGTTCAATCGCCAATGGAAAAAGTTAATTGGTTAGATTATCATCGCGCTGAACAAATTATTAACATTGGTCGTTTAGCAACACAAAAGAAATTAATGCTGATTAAAGCGCGGTTTAAAAAAGTAAAAGAATAACTAATTTAAAAAAGTTGAATAAACATTAAAATATTACGAACAAAAGAACAATATTTTTATTAAATATTAAATTGATTTATCATTACAATATTAAAATATGAAATATGATATAGCAGTTATTGGTGGAGGACCAGCGGGAATGATGTCTGCCGGTCGAGCTGGTCAAATGGGCGCGCGCGTTGTTTTGCTAGAAAAAAATACTCAATTTGGTATTAAACTTTTGATGACTGGTAAAGGAAGATGTAATTTGACTAATCAAAATAGCAATTTAAGAGAAGCAATAAATCAATTTGGGGAAAACGGGAAATTTCTTTTTTCCGCGTTTAATCGATTTGGTATCAATGATACGATTGCTTTTTTTAATCAGGCTGGTTTAAAAACAAAGATAGAAAGAGGGAATCGTGTCTTTCCAGTGAGTGATAAATCAGCAGATGTGTTAGCAACATTAATTAATTATTTGAAGAAGTCCAAAGTCAAAATTAAAACTAAAGCGACAGTAAAAAAAATAATTAGGCAAAATAACAAAATTACCAAAATAGTTTTAATGAATAATGAGGAGGTTGTTGCTGATCAATATATTATTTGCACTGGTGGAAAATCATATCCGTTGACTGGATCAACTGGCGATGGATATAATTGGGCAACAAACCTGGGACATACAATTATAAAACTTGCGCCAGCATTGACACCAATTATTATTAAAGAAAAGATAGTCAAGGAGTTAGAAGGATTAAGTTTAAAAAATGTAGAAATTAGTATTTATAAAAATAACAAGAAAATAGCGACTAAGTTTGGCGAAGCACTTTTTACTGCCGATGGGATGAGTGGGCCAATAATTCTTGATTTAAGCCGATCGATTTATCAAGAAGATTTTAACAATTTATTTTTACAAATTGATTTTAAACCAGCATTAGAGTTTATAAAGCTTGATCGAAGAATTCAACGTGATTGGCAGCAAGTAAATAATAAAATGTTTAAAAATAGTTTAAATAAATTATTGCCACGCAAACTTATTCCAATTATCATTAAACTTTCTGGAATTAATCCAGCAAAAAAGGTGAATTTAATTACTAAGGAAGAAAGAAAAAAGTTATTACACTTATTGAAAGAGTTCAAATTAAATATCAAGGGATTAGTCGGATACAATAAAGCAATTATTACTAAGGGAGGAATTAAATTAAGCGAGGTTAGTCCAAAAACAATGAAGTCGAAATTAATTGATAATTTATATTTTGCTGGCGAAATTCTTGATTTAGATGGACCTACCGGTGGATACAATTTACAGGTTTGTTGGAGTACGGGTTATTTAGCCGGGGAGAATGCGGCTAAAAATTAAAATGGAAAGTTGTCAAAATATTATTATTTAGATACTATTAAATTAGATACTATTAAATTAGTTACTATTAAATTAGATACCATTAAATTGAAACTAAAATATATGGGAAAAATTAATAAAACAATTGAACAATTTTACACTAAACCAAAAACACATCAAGAATTAGTTAAAAACATAAAAGAATTGACGGATGTTTCAATAAGCGTTGAGCATCCTAAAATTATTATTAAGTTGGGCGAAATTAAAAAAAGACATAAATTCCTGTTATTGAAAGATAAGGCAAACGGTCAACTATATTTTATTTGTTTGCCAGTTGAAAAAAAAGAAAATCATCGCGATATATTGGAATTTGCTGAAAAATCTTATGGTAAGGATTTTCAATTACTGGATGGGGGATATGTCCACACAGAAGACAACAAACTCATTGTTGATGGAATCAGCGATATTTGGGTAACAGGAGATCGTGAGATAATCGAAAATATATTAAGAAAAAGGTTTCCTGATATTGAGATTGAAGTTGAAGCCATTGAAAGTTTCGATAGTGACTAGGTATTAAGATATCCAAATAAAAAACGAAATTATAAATAAAATAATAATAATATTTAAATAATCAAGCATGACATTAGTTTTGTGGATAGTTGTTTTCATTACCGCCTTGATTGTCTTAATCAAAAGCGCTGATTGGTTTACTGAATCCAGTGAACAGATTGGTTTAGTGTTAGGGTTGTCTCCGTTTGTCATCGGGATTATTATCGTTGCTTTGGGTACATCATTACCAGAATTAGTTACTGGTCTAATAGCTGTTTTCCGAAATACTAGCGAAATCGTATCAGCTAATGTCATTGGTTCTAATATTGCTAATATTTTATTAGTACTTGGTATTGCCTCTATCGTTGCTGGACGATTAGAAGTAAAACGCAGTTTGATTAAACTTGATTTACCTTTATTATTAGGTACCACTGTTTTATTTTTGATGGTGGCCTGGGACAAAGTAATTACTTGGCCAGAAGGTATTTTATTGTTAGTTGCTTTTGTTGTTTACCTTGCTTATTCTAGTTTTTATCATGAGGAAAAGGAAACAGCAGATGAAGTTAAAGAAATTACCAAGGTTTTACCCGAAACTCAACCAAAAATAAAGATTTCTAATCGACGACCAAAATTAAAGGCCAAAGAAACATTACTCTGGATAATTGGCGCGATTGGTATTTGTTTGGGTGCTAAATATGTTGTTGATTCTACAATCAAAATTGGCGCGATGCTTAAGATTTCAATAAGTATTCTTTCGATGATTGCAATTGCTATAGGTACTTCTTTACCAGAATTAGCTGTTTCTATTCAAGCGGCGCGTAAAAAGAAATATGCTATCGCTTTCGGCAATGTGCTAGGATCAAATATTTTTAATGCGTTGGTAGTTATTGGTTTGCCTTCATTATTTAAAAACCTAATTGTTGATCAATCTACTTGGCAAATTGGTTTGCCCATAATGGTTGCCGCCACTTTACTTTTTGTTTTCAGTGGAATTTCTAAACGAATTTATAAATGGGAAGGAATGATTTATATATTGATTTATTTCCTTTTTGTTATTAAATTATTTAATTTATTTTAAATAATAGTTATCCACTGTTAATATTTACAATCTTTTTTATTAGGTGTAAAATATACATGTATATATTACATAGATAGATAAATGAAAAATTCTGAGCAACGGTTTCAAATTAATGGCATTGGTCGTTTATCCCAACTTGTGCGTAGTAAATTGATTGAGATAATTGAAGAGAAACTGAACAAAGACAAGCACGGTTATATTAAATTAGCCGTTTCTAAGGGAAAAATTGTTAAAATTAGTTGGGAAGCGGGCGAAACCATCGAAGAAAAAAATTAGTAAACTAGAAAATTTATTTTAATCTCGTAGGACAAAAACATATCCCGAGATTTACAATAATAGCTTTAAGCTTATTATTGTAAATCTCGGTTATTTTGTTTTAAAATAAAAAATCTAGTCATGTCTTTTATGAACCCAAAAATTTATTAAAGCGCGTGTTTTTGTAATTAAAATATTTATTTATTGATAATAAAAAAGGTCGGAAATTAATTAAAATCTTATTTT